>NZ_JALTON010000032.1 GCF_027000115.1 Thiohalobacter sp.
GCCAAATCTACGCCAACTCGGGTAATCTCGCTCATGGACTCTTCCTCCTCTGTTCGATTGGACTTAATCACTACCAATCTGGCACATCGATGCCGTTTAGGGGAGGGGGAGTCCATACCATTACGGATGTCGATCGTGTAACACGCAAGGCACCACTCCGTGTACTCGGCGTCTTTGCGGCCTCTTCGTTCAAGGACACGACAGCTCGATAGGCACGCTGCGCTTTGCCCATCCTACGCGTGCTGCGTTGGTAGCCGAAAGGCTGGCTTGAACAGAAGCGTCCGTGTTTTCCGTGCCGTCCGTGGCGCTCTTCGCTGTTCGCGATTCAGCGCGTGCCGAAGACGACGATGGTCTTGCCACGGGCGGTGATGAGGCCCTGTTCCTCCAGGTTCTTCAGCACCCGCCCGACCATCTCCCGCGAGCAGCCGACGATGCGGCCGATCTCCTGGCGGGTGATGCGGATCTGCATGCCGTCGGGGTGGGTCATGGCATCGGGCTGCTTGCACAGGTCGAGCAGGGTGCGGGCCACGCGGCCGGTCACGTCCAGGAAGGCGAGGTCGGAGACCTTGCGGCTGGTGGTGCGCAGGCGGGCCGCCATCTGGGTGGACAGGGCGAACAGGATTTCCGGGTCCTCGTGGGCGAGCTGGCGGAACTTCGCGTAGCTGATCTCGGCGACCTCGCATTCGCTGCGGGCGCGCACCCAGGCGCTGCGGGTGGCATTCTCGCCGAACAGGCCCATTTCGCCGAAGAAGTCGCCCTTGTTGAGATAGGCGAGCACGATCTCGTGGCCGTTCTCGTCCTCGATGAGCACGCTGACCGAGCCGGAGATGATGTAGTAGAGCACGTCCGGGGCGTCACCGGCGTAGATGATGACACTCTTGCTCGGATACTTGCGGCGGTGGCAGTGCTCGAGAAAACGATCGATCGAGGGATTGCCGGTGCCCTTGGGCAGTCTGGTTTCCATAGCGTCCTTCTAAGCGGCAGAATGCCGTGAATCCTTTACCATATTCTAGGCCGAACCGGCCGGGGGTGGCAGCCGATCTGTGATAGGCTTCACAAAAAGTTGGCACACCCCGGCGAGGGAGATGGCATGCGAGCAAGAGTGAAATGGGTCGAGCAGGCGACCTTCATCGGTGAATCGGGGAGCGGCCATGCCGTGGTCATGGACGGCCCGCCCGACAGCGGCGGTCGCGATCTGGGCGTGCGGCCGATGGAGATGCTGCTGCTGGGCATGGGCGGCTGTACCGCCTTCGACGTGGTCTACATCCTCGGCCGCCAGCGCCAGCCGGTGACCGATTGCGTGGTCGAGCTGGAGGCCGAGCGCGCGGCCGAGCCGCCGAAGGTGTTCACCCGCATCCATGTGCACTTCATCGTCACGGGCAAGGGGTTGTCGGAGAAGCAGGTCGCGCGTGCGGTGGCGCTCTCGGCCGAGAAGTACTGCTCGGCGTCCATCATGCTCGGCAAGGCCGCCGAGATCAGCCACGACTACGAAATCCGCGAGGCGGAATGAGCGCGGAGCCTGGCCGCGGTCTCGTCAGCGCAGGCGCGTTTCGACGGGCCGGCTCATGCCCTGCGACGAAGGCGATCATGGCGCCTTGCCGGCGCTGAACGAAAAGCGGCTGGCAAAAGGCCTGCGAGCGGGTATTCTCCTGATTCCATTATCACGCGGAGGTTCCCATGCAACGACCCGGCCGAACCCTCGGTCTCCGCCACCTGGCCCTGCACGTCGACGATGTCGAGGCCTGTACCCGATTCTATGTCGATCTGCTGGGCATGGAGGTGGAGTGGCATCCCGACCCCGACAACATCTATCTGACCACGGCCGGCCAGGACAACCTGGCCCTGCATCGGCGCGCCGCCGACCGCCCGCGTGGGCCGGAGACGGTGCTGGATCACCTGGGTTTCATCCTGCCCGACGCGGCGGCGGTGGATGCCTGGCACGATTTCCTGGTCGGCCAGGGGGTGACCATCCGCGTCGCCCCGCGCACTCACCGGGATGGCGCCCGCAGCTTCTACTGCGAGGACCCCGAGGGCAACCTGGTGCAATTGATCCACCATCCTCCGATTGCCGGAAATGTGGGATAATCGGCCGCTTTCCCGTTCGCTCGTTCGGAGTGGGGTGCCATGGTCCGATCCTCGATGAAGAAGCTGAAGCTGCACGGCTTCAACAACCTGACCAAGACACTCAGCTTCAACATCTACGACATCTGTTATGCCAAGACGCGCAGGCAGCGTTCCGAGTACATCGAGTACATCGACGAGGCCTACAACGCCGAGCGGCTGACCCAGATCCTGACCGAGGTGTCCCACATCATCGGGGCGAACATTCTCAATATCGCCCACCAGGACTACGACCCCCAGGGCGCGAGCGTGACCATGCTCATTTCCGAGGAACCGGTACTGTCCGAGGAGGAACTCTCCACCAGCGAGCGGCCCGGCCCCCTGCCCGATGCCGTGGTGGCACATCTGGACAAGAGCCACATCACGGTGCACACCTATCCGGAGAGTCACCCGGACAACGGCATCAGTACCTTTCGCGCCGACATCGACGTGTCCACCTGCGGGCGCATTTCACCGCTGCGTGCCCTGAACTTTCTCATCCACTCCTTCGAGTCGGACATCGTCACCATCGACTACCGGGTGCGCGGCTTCACCCGCGACGTCCGCGGCAAGAAGCACTTCATCGACCACAAGATCACTTCCATCCAGAACTTCCTCGACCGCGGCACCCGTGACCGCTACCAGATGGTCGACGTCAACGTCTATCAGGAGAACATCTTTCACACCAAGATGATTCTCAAGGAGTTCGATCTGGACAACTACCTGTTCGGAACCGGTGTCGACGAGCTGAGCGCCGCAGAGGAAAGGGAGATCCGCTCGCGCCTGCAGCGCGAGATGTACGAGATCTTCTACGGCCGCAACATGAAGGGCTTCAAGGGCTGGAAGTAGGCGCGCGGCCCGGCCGGGCGCGGCTCAGGTCCAGTAGGCCGTCCCCGTCATCACCTTCGAGCCGAGCCGCATCAACGCGCGCACCGGCGCGGGCAGCGGGGCGCCGCCGGCCTCCAACGCGGTGGTGCCGTGATGGGCCTCGTCGATCTTCATCTGTTCCAGGATCGCGCGGCTGCGCGCGTCCTGCGGCGGCAGCCGACGCAGGTGTCCATCCAGGTGTTCCACCACCTGGCGCTCGGTCTCGGCCACGAAGCCCAGGCTCCACTTGTCGCCCGCGGCACCGGCCAGCGCGCCCAGGGTGAAGGCGCCGAGGTAGAAGGGGGGATTGAGCAGGCTGGTGCGGCTGCCCAGTTCCTGAACCCGCCGTTCGCACCAGTCCAGATGATCGTTCTCCTCCTGCGCGGCCCGCTCCATGCTGTCGCGCACCGCATCCAGCCGCGCCGTCAGCGCCTGGCCCTGGTAGAGCGCCTGGGCGCACACCTCGCCGGTGTGGTTGACCCGCATCAGTCGCGCCGCCTCGGTGCGCTCCGCCTCGGACAGTTCCGCTTCCGGGATGTCCTCGGCGGGGTAGGGGCGCTCGGTGACCAGGGGACGGCCGAACAGCGTGCGCAGGGCCTGGTCGAAGTTGGCGATCAGGTGGTCGAAGGGGGTGTAGCTGCGCTCGCTCATGGGAGGCGACGATACAGGAGGGGGAAATCGGGGGGCAAGGGTCTTGCTGGGTGAGGCGTGAGAGCGGTATTTACTTGTCTCTGGCATCTTGTATCTTGTCTCTCATGTACTACAAGCACCACGTCTTCTTCTGCACCAACCTCCGCGAGGACGGCCGTCCCTGCTGCCAGCGATTCGATGCCCGGGCCATGCGCGATCATGCCAAGGCGCGGACCAAGGCGCTGGGCATCGCCGGGCCGGGCGGCGTGCGCGTCAACACTGCCGGCTGCCTGGACCGCTGCGGCGAGGGTCCGGTACTTGTGGTCTATCCGGAGGGTGTCTGGTATTCCTATGTGGATCAGGAAGATATCGACGAAATCATTGACGAGCACCTGGTCCATGGCCGCCCGGTGGAACGCCTGAAGATCTAGCCCGAAATTTTTTCGTCGACAGGGGTTGACAACCGGGAATTAATATAAGAACATGCTTACATACTGATTTGCCGGGTCCCCCCTCATAGCCGGCAAGTCGGTACTCCTCCATCCTCCTTTGGTGGTTATTGAGCGCGGCAACCCTCCCTCTGGCGCCGCGCTTTTTTTTGCCTGTTTCCCGTTGCCGCCAAAAGCCGTTGAAGCGGCAGGCGCTTGTATCTTGCGGGCGCATTCTGTAGTATTCCGCACCTTTCCGAACGATGGTCTGTGGAGCAGGCTCGACATGAAGACTTTCAGCGCCAAGCCGGAAACCGTGAAGCGCGACTGGTACGTCGTGGATGCGACGGGCAAGACCCTGGGTCGCCTGGCCGCCGAGGTTGCGCGCCGACTGCGCGGCAAGCACAAGGCCGAGTACACGCCGCACGTGGACACCGGTGACTACATCATTATCGTCAACGCCGACAAGGTCGCCGTGACGGGCCGCAAGGAACAGGACAAGATGTACCACCATCACACCGGGTACATCGGCAACCTCAAGTCCATCAGCCTCGGCAAGCTGCGCGCCAAGGCGCCGGAGCGGATCATCGAGAATGCGGTCAAGGGCATGCTGCCCAAGAACCCGCTGGGCCGCGCCATGTACCGCAAGCTCAAGGTCTACGCCGGCCCCGAGCATCGGCATCAGGCCCAGCAGCCCAGGCCGCTGGACATCTGAGCGCGGCATTCATAGAACATTCCATATAGATCACGAATCGGAACAGCTCATGGCTCAGGAACAGGTTTACGCCACCGGCCGTCGCAAGACCTCCACGGCCCGGGTCTTTCTCCGCAAGGGCAGCGGCAACATCATGGTCAACAAGCGCCCGCTGGACGAGTACTTCGGCCGCGAGACCGCACGCATGGTCGTGCGTCAGCCGCTGGATACCACGGAACTGAATGACGCCTTCGACATTCATGTCACCGTCACCGGCGGCGGCATGAGCGGCCAGGCCGGTGCCATTCGTCACGGCATCACCCGCGCCCTGATCAAGCACGACGAGTCGCTGCGGCCGGCGCTGCGCCGGGCCGGCTTCGTCACCCGCGACGCCCGCGAGGTCGAGCGCAAGAAGGTCGGCCTGCGCAAGGCACGTCGCGCCACCCAGTTCAGCAAGCGCTGATCCGCGGCTGCGCTTCGCGCGGCCAGTTGCAGGATACAAGAGACAAGATACAAGTCGTTGCCAGGGATGCGGGCTTCAAGGATCAGGTGACGCGATCCGCGTTGTCCGTACCTTCACAACCAAATATATAGCCGAGGGCTGCGAGCGCGATTCGAAGCGCGAATTCATGCGTTTTCTGCGAATGGCGAAGGGTTCCTGCGGCGAACTGCGTACCCAGCGCTATATTGGCAATCGAATCGGCTCCATTCAGCCGGCACACGGAAAGCGCCTGATTGCCGAAGCCTGGCAGTTGTCGCGTATGCTGCACGGCCTGATCGAGAGCGTCAGCCGGGCGGATGCGGACGCAGGGAGCCGACACTTGTATCTTGCATCCTGAATCTTGTATCTTCATGCGCCGCGCAGCGCATGATTATTGGGGGATCGTCTAACGGCAGGACAGCGGACTCTGACTCCGTCAATCTAGGTTCGAATCCTAGTCCCCCAGCCAATAAAAGGCCCCGCCACATGGCGGGGCTTTTTGTTGGCTGGAGGTCGAGGGGTGAGAAGCTAGCCAGGTTCGACACCCGACCGGAGGGAGGCGGCCCGCAACCGAGGTATCCTGATTTCCTTTACCCGGGCAGGGCTCGAATCGTCCGGTTGCCGTCCCGAGCGGGCAGTTGGTGTCAGTTGCAGCGGGGCATGTCGCCTGCTAGCATCGGGGCATCGGCATCTGGAGTCAATCCAGAAAAAGAAGCGAGGATGCCGAACATAACAAACAGGCAGGAGGAGTTGACCATGGAGAATGCCCAGGTATCCGCGCCGGCGCGGCTGCTGGCCGCGGCAATCGTGCTGGCCCCCGCGACCGCTCTTGCGGCGGTCTGTGACCCCTACGGCGGCAGCGGGCTGACCGTGCTCGAAGGTTCCACCGTCTGCTTCGTCTATGATCCCGCAAACGTCGACCCCCTGTTCGGCACCCTGCAGGTCTCGGGCGACAATGTCTTCGTGACCCCGACCAGCTTCAAGGCCGAGTCCACCGATGCCCAGGGCACGGTCGTCACCAGTGCAACCGGTACCATTCAGGTTGTCGCCAAGCCCGGCTATGTCCTCGACGCCATCAATGTGGGCGAGATCGGCGACTACAGGATGGTGGGTGGCACGGGTACCGGCGTGGACGTCGATGGCTGGTTGCGGGTATTCGACTGGTTCGATCCGACCCCGTTTTTCGGTACCGAGGAGACCGCCACCCTGGCCATCTCCGGCGATCTCACCATCGCCGACGGCAACCTTCACAACTGGACCGGTCAGGGCGGTTTCGACCTCACGACGCCGACCTGGGATGGCCGCGATCACGTTGGCCTGACCTTGCAGAACACCCTTACGGCCATCAGTACCGTCTCCGGCGAAAGCGCCATGATCCAGAAGAAGGCCGTGGGCAGCGAAATCACGGTGTCCGTGGCGACCACGGCCGTGGTGCCCCTCCCCGGCGCCCTCTGGCTGTTCGGCGCCGGTCTCGCCGGCCTGGTCGGTGTTGCCCGCCGGCGCTGACGGCAGCCTTCCTGTCCCCGGAATCCGGACGGCGGCCCCTGGCCGCCGTTGTTCTTTTCGAGGCCCTGTCCTGGCGGCTCCTCTGTTGCGCCCTGGCGACGCTTGCGTGTGTCTCGGCACCTTTCCCATGAGAATTTCTATTTCATCATAAAATATTCCGATCTCCGTAAACTCAATATCCTGGGATGCCTGCCGATTTCGCGGGGACGTGGCACAAGCCCTCGGTGTTGTATCAGAACAACAGTAAGCAGTGGCTGTGGTTTTTTTGAGAAAACCTGTTGCATGCCCGTCAGAACTGGGGTAGGGTAGCTCCGGTTCTCGAAACCAGTCCTGATATTTGGATAAGGGGATTTACAAATGGACAAGAAGCTTCTCTCCACCGCAATCGCCGGCGCACTGGCCGGCACCATGGCATTCGGCGCAAATGCCGGCACCACCATCTTCGGCCACATCGACCAGTCGATCCTGGCCTGGGACGTCGACGGCGGCGGCGACGACATCAACCTGCGCTGCACCACCTGCTCGGTCGGCTTCAAGGGCACCGAGGACCTGGGCAACGGCCTGAAGGTCAAGTTCAAGCTGGACTTCCAGTACGACATGAACAATCGTAATCGGGTCAATAATGATGCCGATACCACCGTTGAGCGGGGAGCCATCACCGACCGCGATCAGTGGATCGGCCTGGCCGGCAACTTCGGCGAGGTCAAGTTCGGTTCCATCAGCTCCGGCTACAAGAGCACCGGCGCCATGATCGACCCCCTGTATCGCACCGTGGTCCAGGCGCGTGACATGGGCCTGCAGTCCAACCTGCATTCCGGCGCCGGCGAGGAAGGCCAGGGCCGTATGACCAACCACGTCCGCTATGACTCGCCGAACCTGAACGGCTTCAAGGTCATCGTCGACTATGTGTTCGACGGCTCCGAGGCCGACGGCGAGAACGACAACCCCTGGGGTATCACCGGCGTCTACAAGAACGGCCCGGCGCTGGTCTACGGCTCGTACCTGACCAACGACCGCGGCGGCAAGGACGACGCCTGGAAGATCGGTGGCTCCTATGCCTTCGGTGACGCCAAGGTCTTCGCCCAGTACGAGAACGACGGCGGCCTGATCTCCCAGAAGAGCGGCGGAACCGTGGACGGGGCCGACGTCTGGCACATCGGTGGCACCTACACCATGGGCAGCAACATGCTGTACTTCGCCTATGGCCAGGGTGACGACGACAGCAGCGCTGCCAACACCGAGTATGATACCTGGACGCTCGCCGGCGCACACAGCTTCAGCAAGCGCACCATGATCTATGCCGGTTACAACAACCAGGACTATGACGCCAGTGGCGAGATCGACAACGTCACCATCGGCATCAAGCACAAGTTCTGAGATCGTCTCGACGATCGACGGACCTTGGAACGGGGCCTTCGGGCCCCGTTTTCTTTTGTTGTGCCCCGTCGGCCTGCGTTGCTGAAAGAGCGTCACGGAAGCCACTGAATCCACGGAAGGGTATCAGGAGTCCCATAATTGTCTGAACACGCTCTGTCTGATCGTGGCGGACCCGGTAGGATGGGCAAAGGCGCGCAGCGACGTGCCCATCAGCATCCCGTGACCGCCATGATGGGCACGGCCCTTCCGGCCTTTGCCCATCCTACAAATTCACAGGACTTCCATGTTCAGACAATTCTGAGACTGGCCACAGGATAGCCCGTACGGAAAGGGACACAACGGGGCAATGCGGAAACTTCGCATCTCACTTCGCTTCATTCGGGCCATTTCACGCACCAGGGTTCCTTTCCGTGGGTTCAGTGGCTTCCGTGGCGCTCTTTTCCCCGTTATTCCCGATCAAACCCGCCCGCCGCTTTTGCTAGAATAGCCCCTCGTTTCCGGGCAGGCCCGCACCATGCTGTCGCGCATCCGCGAAATCCCCTACAACTACACCTCCTTTTCGGATCGCGAGATCGTCATCCGCTATCTCGGCGCGCCCATGTGGGACCTGCTCAACGAGCTGCGCGGCGAACGGAGGACGGGGCGCTCCGCGCGCATGCTGTTCGAGGTGCTGGGCGACATGTGGGTGGTGGACCGCAACCCCTACATCCAGGACGACCTGCTGGACAACGCCCGTCGCCTGGCCTCCCTGATCCATGCCCTGAACCACCGCCTGGACCAGATCGTTGCCCGTGCGGAGGGCAACGACAAGGCGCTGGCCCTGGCGGCGCGGGCGCGCGAGGCAGTGCAGCGCTTCGAGGCGCAGTTCCCACGCATGCGCGAGCTGCGTCGCCGGGTGCTCAGGCGGCTGTCGCGCATCACCCGCCGCGACAACATCGACTTCGGGGGGCTGGCGCGGGTCTCCCATGCCACCGACGCCACCGACTGGCGCGTGGAGATGCCCTTCGTGGTGGTCACGCCCGACCGCGAGGAGGAGGTGCGTGAGCTGGTCGCCGCCTGCCTGGAGCTGGGCCTGTCCATCATCCCCCGCGGCGGCGGCACCGGCTATACCGGCAGCGCCGTACCGCTGGATGGCGAGTCGGTGGTCATCAACACCGAAAAGCTGGAGGCGCTGGGCGCGGTCGAGAAGCGCAGCCTGCCCGGCGTGGCCGAGCCGGTGGCCACCATCCGCGCCGGCGCGGGTGTTGTCACCCGCCGCGTGTCCGAGCGCGCCGAGGCTGCCGGCTTCGTGTTCGCGGTCGATCCCACCTCGCAGGACGCCTCCACCATCGGCGGCAACGTGGCCATGAACGCCGGCGGCAAGAAGGCGGTGATGTGGGGCACCACGCTGGATAACCTGGTGTCCTGGCGCATGGTCACGCCCGATGCCCGCTGGCTGGAGGTGGAGCGGCTCGACCACAACCTGGGCAAGATCCACGAACAGGCGCGGGTGCGCTTCCGCATCACCCGCTACCAGGCCGACGGCGTCACCCCCGAGGGCGAACCCGAGATCCTGGAAATGCCCGGCCGGGCGCTGCGCAAGGAGGGCCTGGGCAAGGACGTGACCGACAAGTTCCTGCGCGGCCTGCCCGGCGTGCAGAAGGAAGGCTGCGACGGCATCATCACCTCCGCGCGTTTCGTGCTGTACCGCATGCCGAGGTTCACCCGCACCGTCTGTCTCGAGTTCTTCGGCAGCGACCTGCGCGCCGCGGTGCCGGCCATCGTCGAGACCAAGGACTACCTGGATGCGCATCCCGACGTGGTGCTGTCCGGGCTGGAGCATCTGGACGAGCGCTACGTCCGCGCCGTCGACTACAGCACCAAGGCGCCGCGCCGCGAGTGGCCCAAGATGGTGCTGCTGGCCGACATCTCCGGCGACGACGAGGCTGCCGTGGCCGAGGCCGCCTCGCAGGTGGTGCGCATGGCCAACGCCCGTGGCGCCGAGGGCTTCATTGCCGTCAGTCCCGAGGCACGGCGCCGGTTCTGGGCCGACCGCGCGCGCACTGCCGCCATTGCCGCGCACACCAATGCCTTCAAGATCAACGAGGACGTGGTCATCCCGCTGGAGCGCCTGGCCGACTACGAGGAAGGCATCGAGCGCATCAATATCGAGTATTCCACGCGCAACAAGCTGGACATGATCGCCACTGTGCTCGACTACCTGCGCGGCGAGCTGCCGGAGCTGCGTTCGCCCGACGAACCCGAGAGCGAGGAGAGCCGGGCCATCGACCGGGCCAAGATCGAGGCCGCGGTGGCGCATCTCGAAGCCCGGCGCGAGTACTGGCAGATGCTGCTCGATCGCCTCGACGAGCCCGCGGAGGCCCTGCGCGAGCAGTTGCCGGAAGCGGTGCGCGATTGCATCCGTCCCGGCGACCGGCTGGTGAACCTGCTGCTGCGGCGCGACCTGCGCATCTCCTACCGGCGCGAGGTCGAGCGGCCGCTGAAGGAGATCTTCGCCGGGCGCGAGTGGGAGCCGGTGGTGCAGCGGCTGGATGCCATCCATGGCGAGATCCGTTCCAGCCGCCTGTTCGTCGCCACCCACATGCATGCCGGCGACGGCAACGTGCACACCAACATCCCGGTCAATTCCAACGACTATGCCATGCTGCACGAGGCCGAGCGTATCGTCGATCGCATCATGGCGCTGGCGCGCTCGCTGAACGGTGTCATCTCCGGCGAACACGGCATCGGTCTGACCAAGATCCAGTACCTTGAACCCGAGGCCATCGAGGCCTTCGAGGCCTACAAGCGCCGCGTCGATCCCGAAGACCGTTTCAATCGCGGCAAGCTGCGCAAGGGTTCCGGGCTGGACAATGCCTACACCCCTTCGCTGCGGCTGGTGCAGCAGGAGGCGCTGCTGCTGGAGGAAAGCGAGCTCGGCGATCTCAACGACGACGTGCGCAACTGCCTGCGCTGCGGCAAGTGCAAGCCGGTCTGCAACACCCACATCCCGCGCGCCAACCTGCTCTATTCGCCGCGCAACAAGATCCTGGCCACCGGGCTGATGATCGAGGCCTTCCTCTACGAGGAACAGACCCGGCGCGGCATCTCCACCCGCCATTTCGACGAACTCAACGATATCGCCGACCACTGCACCATCTGCCACAAGTGCCTGGCGCCCTGCCCGGTGAACATCGACTTCGGCGATGTCACCGTGCGCATGCGCAACATCCTGCGCAGCCGTGGCCAGAAGCGCAGCTCGCCGGCGACCTGGGCGGCCATGACCTTCCTCAACATCACCGACCCGCGCACCGTCCGCATCATGCGCAAGGCGATGATCGAATGGGGCTATCGTGCCCAGCGCGCGGCCTGGCGGTTTGCGCGCCGGCTGCCGCTGATGAAGCCGAAGGCGCTGCCGGCCGCCACCACCGGCCGCATGCCGGTGCGCGAGCAGGTGGTGAACTTCGTGCGCAAGCCGCTGCCGGACAAGATGCCGCAGCAGACCATGCGCGCGCTGCTCGGCCTGGAGGACAGTCGCATGGTGCCCATCCTGCGCGATCCGGCAAAGGTCAGCGAGGAATCGGACGCGGTGTTCTACTTCCCCGGCTGTGGTTCCGAGCGCCTGTTCAGCCAGATCGGGCTGGCGACCCTGGCCATGCTGCACGAGGTCGGTGCGCAGACGGTGCTGCCGCCGGGTTACCTGTGCTGCGGCTATCCGCAGACCGCGGGCGGGCAGGGCGACAAGGGGCGCAGGATCACCACCGACAACCGGGTGCTGTTCCACCGGGTGGCGAACACCCTCAACTACATGGACATCCGCACTGTCATCGTCTCCTGCGGTACCTGCATGGACCAGTTGCTCGATTATGAGTTCGAGAAGATCTTTCCCGGCTGCCGGTTGCTCGACATCCATGAATACCTGATGGAGAAGGGCGTGAAGCTCGACGGCGTAGAAGGCGTGCAGTACCTGTATCACGATCCCTGCCACACGCCCATGAAGACCCACGCGCCGATGGATGTCGCCAGTCGCCTGCTCGGCGAGCCGGTGCAGCTCTCCGACCGCTGTTGCGGCGAGGCCGGCACCCTGGCCGTGAGCCGGCCCGACATCGCCACCCAGATCCGCTTCCGCAAGCAGGAGGAGCTGCAGGCCGGCATCCGTTCGCTCACCGGCGAGGATCGCGCCCGCGACGGCAGGGTGCGCCTGCTCACGAGCTGTCCCGCCTGCCAGCAGGGCCTGTCACGCTATGCCGATGACACGGGCCTGGAGACCGACTACATCGTGGTCGAGCTGGCCCGGCACAGGCTCGGCGAGGACTGGCAGGCGCGGTTCATCGACGCCGTGCGCGCGGGTGGCATCGAGCGGGTGCTGCTCTGACGCGCCCGGATCGCCGGACAGCCGGGTAGGATGGCCAAAGCGAAGGCCTCCCGATCCAGAACCAACGAACGTGGCGGGTCCGCACGAGGGGTAACGGATCGATGGGCACGGCCCTTCGGGCCTTTGCCCATCCTGCCGGTGGAGGCGGGTAGGATGGGCAAAGCGAAGCGTGCCCATCAATCGCCTCCCAATGCAGCACCGGCAAAGGTACCGCGTCCACGTGAGGGCGCGGGCTCAGGGCTCTTCATCCTTCGTGCCCCCAGCGTCCCGGCGACCTTTGTGTTGTGTTGCCGAGGCCCGGGTACACGGCTACCGGCGCAGCAGCCAGATGATCAGGTTGAGTACCAGGCTGACGAGGATGGCGGTGGTGACGGGAAAGTAGAAATGAAAGCCGTCGCGCTCGATGACAATGTCGCCGGGTAGCCGGCCGAGACCGAGCCTGGAGATCCAGGGCCAGAGCAGGCCGAGGACGACCAGAACGATGCCTGCAACGATCAGCCAACGGGACATGGCGTCATACCCGGGTCAGTCGACGTCCGATGCGGCACGCCCGGCGACAATGCCGCTCAGGTCATCACCTTCACGCCCTCGGCGGTGCCCAGCAGCAGCACGTCGGCGGGGCGCAGGGCGAAGATGCCGACGGTGACGATGCCGGGAATGTTGTTCAGTTCATCCTCCAGCTTCGCCGGTTCCATGATTTCCAGGTCATGCACGTCCAGGATGATGTTGCCGTTGTCCGTGGTGAAGCCCTCGCGCAGCACCGGTCGGCCGCCGCGCTTGACCAGCTCGCGGGCCACGAGGCCGCGGGCCATGGGGATGACCTCGATGGGCAGCGGGAAGGCGCCCAGCACGTCCACCAGCTTGGACTGGTCGGCGATGCACACGAACTTTTCCGAGGCGGCGGCGACGATCTTCTCCCGGGTCAGCGCGCCACCGCCGCCCTTGATCAGGTGAAGATGCCTGTTGGACTCATCGGCCCCGTCGATATAGACCGACAGCTCGCCGGCGTCGTTGAGGTCCAGGACCGGGATGCCATGGCGCTTGAGCCGTTCCGCGCTGGCCACCGAGCTTGCCACCGTGCCCTCGATCTTGCCCTTGATGCGGGCCAGGGCGTCGATGAACATGTTGGCCGTGGAGCCGGTACCGACCCCGATGATGGTGCCGGGCACCACGTATTCCAGCGCCGCCTCGGCCACCTGCCGCTTGAGTTCGTCCTGGTTCATTGGGATGCCTCCGTCGTTGTCTTGTTTGCGGCAGATGATACTACGGGTGAGGAGTGAGGAGGAAAAACCGATAAACTGCTATCATCGGCAGGATGCCGGAACGATACCTGAAGATGATCCTGAACGCGCGCGTCTACGATGTGGCGCGGGAGACGCCGCTGGAGCGGGCGCCGCTGCTGTCCGGGCGTTGCGGCAACCGCATCTGGATGAAGCGCGAGGATCTGCAGCCGGTCTTTTCCTTCAAGCTGCGCGGTGCCTACAACAAGATCGCCCACCTCGATGCCGAAGAATGCGAACGCGGCGTGATCGCGGCCTCGGCCGGCAACCACGCCCAGGGTGTGGCGCTGGGCGCCAGCCGTCGCGGCGTCAAGGCCTTGATCGTGATGCCCAGGACCACGCCGCAGATCAAGGTGGCCTCGGTGCGGGCCCTGGGTGCGCGCATCGTGCTGCACGGCGACAGCTACGACGAGGCCTACGAGCACGCCCGAAAGCTCGCCGAGGACAGGGGCATGGTATTTATCCATCCCTTCGACGATCCTCTGGTGATCGCGGGCCAGGGCACCGTGGGCATGGAGATCCTGCGCCAGTTCACGGGCGACCTGCACGCCATCTTCGTGCCCGTGGGCGGCGGCGGGCTGATCGCGGGCGTTGCCGCCTACGTCAAGGCCCTGCGGCCCGGCATACGGGTGATCGGCGTGGAGCCGGACGATGCCCCAAGCCTGTATACGGCGCTCGCGCGCAAGCGGCGCGTCGCCCTCAAGCAGGTCGGTATCTTCGCCGATGGCGCCGCGGTGCGCAGGGTGGGGAAGGAGACCTTCAGCATGGCGCGCAAGTTCGTGGACGAGGTCATCCTGGTCAGTACCGACGAGATCTGCGCGGCCATCAAGGACATCTATGACGACACCCGTTCCATCGTCGAGCCGGCGGGCGCGCTCTCTGTGGCAGGTCTCAAGAAGTACGTCGAGGCGAAGGGCCTGCGCGACGCCGATCTGGTGGCCATCAACAGCGGCGCTAACATCAATTTCGACCGCCTGCGCCATGTGGCCGAGCGGGCCGAGCTGGGCGAGCGGCGCGAGGCGCTGCTGGCCGTCACCATCCCCGAGCGGCCGGGCAGCTTCCGGCGTTTCTGCAAGGCCCTCGGCCAGCGCAGTATCACCGAGTTCAATTACCGCTACGCCGATACCAGCGAGGCGCATGTGTTCGCCGGCGTGGAGCTGACGGGCGGTGACGAGGAACGGCTCGCGATCATCGAGCGTCTTCGGCAAGAGGGCTATCCGGTGGTGGACATGACGGACAACGAACTCGCCAAGCTGCACGTCCGCCACCTGGTGGGCGGCCACGCGCCGGGGCTGGAGAACGAGCTGCTCTACCGTTTCGAATTCCCGGAGCGGCCCGGCGCCCTGCTCGGGTTTCTGACCGCCATCGGCGCGAAATGGAACATCAGCCTGTTCCATTATCGCAATCACGGCGCCGCCTATGGACGGGTGCTGGCCGGCATCCAGGTGCCGCCGGCGGATCGTGCCGGGTTTCAGCGTTTCCTGGACGAGCTCGGCTATATGTATTGGAATGAAGCCGACAATCCGGCCTATGCCCTGTTCCTCGGTGGCGGCTGACGCCAGCCCGCATATTGCACCAGGGCGTCCCGGTGTGCTTCCTGAACGGCAGAGGAGAATCGGAATGTTCACGACCAAGACAATGATGTCCGCCCTGCTGGTTGCCGGCCTGCTGTCAGCTTCCGTGTCCGCCCGGGCGGACGATGTGGAGGAATCCATAAAGGAAGCTCTGGAACTCTACAAGGAGGGGGCGTTCAGGGATGCCGTGGAGAGCCTCAATTACGCGGTGCAACTCATCCAGCAGAAGAAGGGCCAGACCCTTGAAGCCTTGTTGCCCGAGCCTCTGGCGGGTTGGCAGGCCGAGGATTCGTCCTCGCAGGCAGCCGGTGCCGCCGTGTTCGGTGGCGGCGTGACCGCGGAGCGCGAGTACCGCAAGGGCAATGCCAGCGTGACGGTGCGTATCGTCACCGACTCGCCGCTCATGCAGGGCATGATGGCGATGTTGACCAACCCCATGTTCGCCGCCTCCGGGGGTGGCAGGCTGGAGCGCATCAAGCGCCAGAGGGCCATCGTTCAGTACGAGGACGGCGACAGCTCCGGTGAAATCAATATCGTCGTGGACGGGAGGTTCCTGGTTACCATAGAGGGGCAGGGTGCGGCGCTGGAGGACCTCAAGGCCTATGCCGAGGCCATCGACTACAAGGCTCTGAGAGATATGCCCTGAAGCCGCATTGTCTACACCAGGGGCTGCGGATGATGGCGGACTTGCAGCCGGGCTGCCCGAGACGCCGCCGCGTTACTCCAGCGACAGGATGAACGACCACTGTTCCGGCGTGACCGGCATGATCGACAGGCGGTTGCCCTTGCGCACCAGCGGCATGTCCGCCAGCTCATCGTAGGTCTTCAGCTCGGACAGCGGGATGTTGCGCTTGAGCTTGCGCACATACTGCACGTCCACCATGTACCAGCGCGGGTTGTCCGGGTCGCTCTTGGGGTCGTAGTACTTTTCGCTCGGATCGAAGGCAGTGTGATCCGGGTAGCCTTCCCGCACCACTTTCATGATGCCGACGATGCCGGGCTCGTCACAGTTGGAGTGGTAGAAGAACACCAGGTCGCCCTTCTTCATCTGGTCGCGCATCATGTTGCGCGCCTGGTAGTTGCGCACGCCGTCCCAGTGGTCGCGCTTGCCGGGCGCCTGTTTCAGGTCATCGATGCCGAAGACATCGGGTTCGGATTTCATCAGCCAGTAGTTCATGATGTCAGGTCCATCGGTGGTTGATCAGTCGTTGCGTACATCGAGGATGCCTTCCTCGGTGGCGATTGCGGCGAGCGGCACATCCCAGGGCTGCGCCGGCAGGGCGGGCTGGCGCTGGAAGCCGTAGGCGAGCCCGATCAGGCGCGGGCGCAGGAAGTGCCGGTGCCGCAGCAGGTGGGCGAAGGTGCGGTCGTAGTAGCCGCCGCCCATGCCCAGCCGGTGGCCCCGGGCATCGAAGGCCACCAGCGGTGTCAGCACCAGGTCCAGGCGCTGCGGTGGTATTCGGGTGCGGGCGGCGCGGGCGGGTTCGGGGATGCCGAAGCGGTTGGGGACCAGCGGCTCGTCCTCCCGCCAGGGCGCGAACCAGAGCCGGTTGGCGCCGGCCGGCAGCAGGACCGGCAGATACAGTGCCTTGCCCATGGCCCGCGCGCGCAGGATCAGCGGTCCGGGGTCCATTTCGCCGTCGGCGGCGAGATAGACCGCGACATGGCGGGCATTGCGAAAACGCCGGTCGTGGGCGACATGGCGGGCCATGCGCTCGGCCAGGGCGCGGCGCTCATGCGCCGGCAGGGTCCGGCGCCGGGCGCGCAGTTCGCGGCGCAGTCGGGCGCGGTCGGTCATGGGGCAGTCACGGGCAGGGTCGCATCGATGGTGGCGTCGGAAACAGGTGGCACCCTCCACCCTGCCGTTGCGGCGATCGACCTTGAACCGTGGGTTCAGGTGGGAGTGGCCCCGCCGCCGTCAGGCTTACCGTTCGCGCGGTCATGCACACGGGCGACGCGGGATGACCCCCAAGGTCGACGATTGTCGGCTCAAGGATTACAGGGCCGCTGACCTGCAGGCCAGAAGGTGCCTGTGGACAGTATACCGGAAGCGGGGGGACAGGGTTCAGAATTCGAGCTGGTTGCCCTTGTTCAGGGCCATCTCGATCTTTTCCTGGATGCTGCGGATGCGGGCGCTGATGGTCTGCTGGTAGTCGTTCTTGCGGTTCTGGTGCTGGAGCAGTTCGTGGGCCATGTTGAGGGCGGCGATGACGCAGATGCGGTCCATGCCCACGGCCTTGCTGCTGTCGCGGATCTCGCGCATGCGGCTGTTGAGCAGTTCCGCGGAAGCCAGCAGGGCGTCACGCTCGTCGTCCTCGCAGGCGACCTGGTATTCCTTTTCGAGGATGCGGATGGTGACCCCGCGCGGCTTGCTGCTCATGCGCTCTGCTCCATGGCCTTGAGGCGGTTGATCATGGCCTCCACCCGGGAGCGGGCCAGCTCGTTGCGTTCGATGAGCTGGGCGCGTTCGGAGGTGAGCATCTGTTGTTGGGCGCGCAGGGAACGGTTCTCTTCCTTGAGGCGCTCGACGGTGCGAATGAGTTCGTCGATACGCACCTCCAGGCGCTTAAGTTCCTGTTCTGCCATCTGTTGTGCGGTGTCCTTGGCCATGCGCACCACTATAGATCGCACCCTGCGGCCGGTCAATCCGCGGTCTGTGCGATAATGCGCCCGCCCTCCCGGGCGTTTTCCTGCTGTTCGAGGTCCGCCATGTCGGAAACCACCCAGCCCAGCTACGAAGATCTCGAGGCCACGCTCGGCCGCGCCGGCGCCGACCTCGATGCCGCCGAAACCCAGGCGCTGATGTGCGGCCTGTTCTGCGCCTCCGGTCGAATCGAACCGGCGCAGTGGCAGCCGGAGGTGTTCGGCGACGACTTCGACAGCCGCAATGTCGCGGTGCAGCAGGCCGACAAGACCCTGCGCCGGCTGGCCGAGGGCATTCGCAATGCCCTGTTCGACGGCGAACTCAACTTCCGTCTGCTCCTGCCCGCCGACGAGGCCCCGCTGGGCGACCGGGCCGAGGCACTGGGTGCCTGGTGCGAGGCCTTCCTCGCCGGACTCGGGCTGGGTGGCGTGTCCGAGGACAGGGTCCAGGCCGAGGAAGTCCGCGACCTGTTGCGTGATCTCGGCGAGATCGCGCGCGCCGGGCTGGAAGGGGAGAGCGGTGACGAGGCCGACGAACAGGCCTATGCCGAGATCGCCGAGTATGTTCGTGTCGGCGTCTTCTTCCTCTGCGAGACGCTGCAGCCGCTGACCGCGCCCCGGCATTTGCAGTAGCCGGGGCCGCGCGGCATCATCTCCCGCATCCTTCGGTTCAGGCCAGTCTCTCGATGAATATCAAGGAATTCGCGCGCCGCCGGCGTCAGCTGATGCGGATGATGGGCAAGGATGCGATCGCCATCCTGCCCACCGCCCCCGAGCACATCCGCAACCGCGACGTGGAATATCCCTTCCGCCCGGACAGCGACTTCTATTACCTCACCGGCTTTCCCGAGCCGCAGGCCGTGCTGGTCCTCATGCCCGGGCGCAGGGAGGGCGAGTGCGTGCTCTTTTGCCGCGACCGCGACCCGGAGCGCGAGACCTGGACCGGCCGCCGGGCCGGCCCCGAGGGCGCCATCGAGCGCTACGGCGCCGACGACGCCTTTCCCGTCACCGACATCGACGACATCCTGCCCGGCATGCTCGAGGGGCGTGACCGGGTGTTCTATACCATGGGCGTGCAGCCCGAGTTCGACCAGAAGCTGATCGGCTGGATCAATCGCCTGCGCGGCGGTGCCCGCGCCGGCCAGCGCACGCCGGACGAGTTCATCGCGCTGGAACACCTGGTGCACGACATGCGGCTGTACAAGAGCGCGGCCGAGCTGCGGGTCATGCGCAAGGCCGCGCGCATCAGCGCCGCTGCCCACTGCCGGGCCATGCAGGTCTGTCGTCCCGGCATGATGGAACACGAGATCGAGGCCGAGTTCGCCTGGGCCTTTCGCCGCGCCGGCTGCGAGCATGCCTATCCGCCCATCGTCGGCGGCGGCGAGAACGCCTGCATCCTGCACTACACCGAGAACAGCGCCGAACTGCGCGACGGCGACCTGCTGCTGATCGATGCCGGTGCCGAACTGGACTGTTATGCCTCGGACATCACCCGCACCTTTCCGGTCAACGGCCGTTTCAGCAAGCCCCAGCGGGCATTGTACGAACTGGTGCTGGCGGCGCAGAAGGCCGCCATCGCCAAGGTTCGTCCCGGCAACCACTGGAACGATCCCCACAAGGCGGCAGTGCGCGTGCTCACCCGCGGCCTGGTGAAGCTGGGCCTGCTCAAGGGCGATCCGGCCACGCTCATCCGCAAGGAAGCCTACCGGCGCTTCTACATGCACCGCACCGGGCACTGGCTGGGCATGGACGTGCACGATGTCGGCGACTACAAGGTCGGCGACCAGTGGCGGGTGCTGGAGCCGGGCATGGTGCTCACCGTCGAGCCCGGCCTCTACATCCCGCCCGGCAGCAAGGGCGTGGCGAAGAAGTGGTGGGGTATCGGCATCCGCATCGAGGACGACGTGGCGGTGACCCGCGACGGCTGCGAGGTGTTGAGCGACGGCGTGCCCAAGGACCCGGACGCCATCGAGGCGCTGATGGCGGGCGAGGCATGAGCGAGCGTTTCGACCTGGTGGTGGTCGGCGGCGGGCTGGTGGGTGCCAGCCTGGTGTGCGCGCTGGCCGGCCAGGGGCTGCGCATGGCGCTGGTCGAGGCGCAGCCGCTGAAGGTTGCGGACCTGCCCGGCTATGACGACCGGGGCATCGCGCTGGCCGCCGGCTCGCAGCGCATCTTCGCGGGCATGGGCCTGTGGCCGGCGCTGGCCGATGCCGCCACCCCCATCCGCCGCATCCATGTTTCCGACCGGGGTCGCTTCGGCTTCGTGCGCCTGGACGCCGCCGACGAGGGCGTGCCGGCGCTGGGCCAGGTGGCGCTGGCGCGCGACCTGGGTGCGGTGCTGCTGGAACGCCTCGCGGATCTGGATGAGGTCACCCTGTTTGCCCCGGCCCGGGTGGCGGACTTCGGCGTCGACGGCGAGGGCGCGCGGCTGACCCTGGACACCGGCGGCGGCACGCAGACGATCGAGGCGCGGCTGGTGGTGGCCGCCGACGGTACCCGCTCGGCACTGCGCGACCAGCTCGGTATCGCCACCACCGAATGGGACTATGGCCAGAGTGCCGTGATCGCCAACGTCACGCCGCAGCTGCCGCACGAAGGCGTCGCCTACGAACGCTTCACCGACACCGGCCCGGTGGCCCTGCTGCCGATGAGCCAGGGGCGCTGCGCGCTGGTGTGGACGGTGCCGGCCGACCGGGTGGAGGCGGTGATGGCGCTGGACGATGCGGCCTTTCTGGATGGCCTGCAGGCGCGCTTCGGCCAGCGGCTGGGGCGGCTGGAGCGGGTCGGCCGGCGCAGCGCCTATCCCCTGCGGCTGGTGCGCGCGAAGGCGGCACTGGGGCCGCGGCTGGCGCTGATCGGCAATGCCGCGCACACCCTGCATCCCATTGCCGGCCAGGGTTTCAACCTCGGGCTGCGCGACGTCGCGGCCCTGGCCGAGGTGCTGGCCGAGGCGCGCCGCGCCGGCGAGGACCCCGGCGCGCCGGAGGTGCTGGCGCGCTATGCGCGCTGGCGCCAGGCCGACCAGCGCCGGGTGGTCGCCTTCACCGATGGCCTCAACCGCCTGTTCGCCAATCCGCTGCCGCCGGTGGCCTGCGCGCGTGATCTGGGCATGCTGGCGCTTGACCTGCTGCCGGTCGCCAAGCGGGGCTTCGGGCGGCTGGCCATGGGCCGCGCCGGCCGCCTGCCGCGCCTGGCCCGCGGCCTGCCGCTGGGCGAGGTGTGCGCGTGAGTGCGCTCTCGCGCAGCGAGGTGCTGGTCGCCGGCGGCGGCTGTGTCGGCGGCACCCTGGCCTGTGCCCTGGCGCAGGCGGGGGTGGCCACCACCCTGATCGAGGCGCAGCCGCCGCGTGGCCCCTGGGCCGCGGACAGCGTCGACCTGCGGGTGTACGCCATCAGCCGCGCCTCCCAGGCCATCTTCGAACACCTCGGGATCTGGGACGAGATCCTCGACGCGGGCGCCTGCCCCTACGAGCGCATGCAGGTGTGGGATGCCGGCGGTGGCGGCGAGATCCGCTTCGATGCCGCCGACATCGGCGAGCCGGTGCTGGGGCACATCATCGAGGAACGGGTGATCGTGCGGGCGCTGGAGGGGCTGGCGCAGCGCAGCGAGGCGTTGACAGTCGAGCGGCCCGCCCGGGTCACGGATCTGGCCCGCGAGCCGGATGCCGTCCGCGTGCGGCTCGACGACGGCCGCTGGCGGGAGGCGACCCTGCTGGTCGGCGCCGACGGCCGCGCGTCGCGGGTACGCCAGCTCGCCGGCATCGGCGTCGACGCCCACGACTACCGCCAGCAGGCCATCGTCTGCGTGGTGGAGACCGAGCGCCCGCACCAGGCCACGGCCTGGCAGCGCTTCCTGCCCACCGGGCCGCTGGCCTTCCTGCCGCTGCGGCGGGGCCGTTGTTCCATCGTCTGGTCGACCACGCCCGAGGACGCCGAGGTGCTGCTGGCGCTCGACGAGGCGAGCTTCGCCGAACGGCTGGGGGCGGCCTTCGAGCATCGGCTGGGTGCCATCACCGCGGTCGGCGAACGGGTCGCCTTCCCGCTGGCCCGCCAGCATGCCGAGCACTATGTCGCCGAGCGGATCGCGCTGGTCGGCGACGCCGCCCATGTCATTCATCCGCTGGCCGGCCAGGGCGTCAATCTCGGCCTGCTGGACGCGGCCGCACTGGCCGAGATCGTGGCCGACACCCGCCGCCGGCGCCGCGATCCGGGGCGCCTGCACGGCCTGCGTCGCTACGAGCGCTGGCGGCGGGGCGACAACCTCGCCATGATGTGGGCCATGGACGGCTTCAAGCGCCTGTTCGGCAGCCGCAACCCCCTGCTCGCGGGCGCGCGCAACCTGGGCCTGGGCCTGGTCGATCGCGCCGGCCCGCTGAAGACCCCGCTCATGCGCCAGGCCATGGGGCTCGCCGGTGACCTGCCGCGGATGGCGGATGCGCGATACCACAGAGGCAAGATGCAAGAGGCAGGATACAAGTGAGTTCGCGACCACCCGCTTGTATCTTGCCCCTTGGATCTTGTATCCCGCACTGAGTCCTGCCTGCTCGCGAAATGACAGCTCCCGACAAAAGAACCCCTCCATGAACGTATTCGAAGCCATAGAAAAACGCCGTGCCGTCAAGCTGTTCGACCCGGAGGCCAAGATCCGTCCCGAGGACGAGCGGCGCATGCTGGATGCCGCGCGGCTGGCACCCACGGCCTTCAACATGCAGAACTGGCGCTTCGTCAAGGTGCGCGATCCCGAGATCCGGGCCGGCATCCGCGCTGCGGCCTGGGATCAGGCCCAGATGACCGAGGCCAGCCTGCTGGTGGTGATCTGCGCCGACCTCAAGGCCTGGAAGCGCCAGCCGGAGCGTTACTGGGCGCATGCGCCGGCGGCGTTCCGCGAGCTGATCGTGCGTTCCATGCAGGACTTCTACCGCGGTCGCCCGGACATGGAGCGCGACGAGGCCATGCGCTCCTGCGGGCTGGCGGCCATGAACCTGATGCTGGCGGCACAGGCGCTGGGCTATGACACCTGCCCCATGGACGGCTTCGACTTCGAGCGGGTGGGCGAGCTGATCGCCCTGCCGGAGGACCATGTGATCGGCCTGATCGTGGCCATCGGCCGCCAGCGCGAGCCGGTCTGGCCCCGCGGCGGCCGGCTGTCCGCGGACGAGGTGGTGTTCGAGGACCGCTTTCCCGCGGACGACTGAACGGGCTTGGCTTGCCCGGGGGCAGCGGTTATAGTCGCTCCCTCGACGCACATCCCGCTGCGGGAGAGGGTCCCCGGCCCAGGCCGGAGGAACGCCGAAGGCGCAACTCGCCCGGAAACGCTCAGGCACAAGGACCGCCGCGGGCACGTCGACTCTGGAGAGCGGTCGCGGGTGCGACCCACCGAAGGGGCCAGGCCCGGTCAGGGCCGAAACTCTCAGGTTGAAGCCGCGCAGGTGGGGCGGCTTTTCGGACAGAGGGGCGACGGTGGTCCGATGTCGCGGCAGAGGCCGTGGCGGACCGGTATCCCGTCGTCGTCATCGGTTCGACGCGGCAGGCAGCGAACTCCGGAGACCCGCATGAGCCAGCACACCCCCCTGCACGATGCCCACGTCCGCGCCGGTGCGCGCATGGTGGACTTCGCCGGCTGGGACATGCCCATCCACTACGGTTCCCAGATCGAGGAACACCATGCGGTGCGCCGCGACGCCGGCATGTTCGATGTCTCGCACATGACGGTGGTGGACCTCGCCGGCGAGCGGGTACGCGACTGCCTCCGCCACCTGCTGGCCAATGACGTCGATCGCCTGCGCGAGCCGGGCAAGGCGCTGTACAGCTGCATGCTCAACGAGCGCGGCGGCGTGATCGACGACCTCATCGTCTACCGGCTCGACGACACCCGTTTCCGCATGGTGGTCAATGCCGCCACCCGCGACAAGGATCTCGCCTGGCTGCGGGCGCAGGCCGAACCCTTCGGCGTCAGCGTCACCGAGCGCCCCGGGCTGGCCATGATCGCCGTCCAGGGACCCAGCGCCCGTGAGCGTACCCTGGACTGCCTGCCGGCCACCCTGCGCGATGCGGCCCGCGAGCTGCGTCCCTTCTATGCCGTTGCCGGCGGACCCGACCCCGATGCCTGGTTCGTGGCCCGCACCGGCTATACCGGCGAGGACGGCTTCGAGGTGATGCTGCCGGCGAACGATGCCGAGCGCTTCTGGAAGGCGCTGGCCGATGCCGGCGTGCGACCCATCGGCCTGGGGGCGCGCGACACCCTGCGCCTGGAGGCGGGCATGAACCTCTACGGCACGGACATGACCGAGGACACCACGCCGCTGGAATCCGGGCTGGGCTGGACGGTGGCCTGGGAGCCGGCGGATCGCGACTTTGTCGGCCGCGCCGCGCTCGAGGCCCAGCGCGAGGCCGGCGTGCCCTGGCGCTTCGTCGGCCTGGTGCTGGAGGGCAAGGGCGTGCTGCGCAACCACCAGCCGCTGCAGACCGACGCCGGCCCCGGCGAGATCACCAGCGGCAGCTTCTCGCCCACGCTGGGCACGGCCATCGCCCTGGCCCGGCTGCCGGCGGCCTTCGCGGGCGAGCGCATCGAGGTCGACCTGCGCGGCCGCAGGGTACCGGCACGCATCGTCAGGCCGCCCTTCGTGCGCCACGGCAAGGCACTGGTTTCCGTTTGAACACACTGGAGAGATTCGAGTCATGAGCGAGATCCCCGCTGAACTCAGGTACAGCCGCAGCCACGAGTGGGTGCGGGTGGAAGACGATGGCAGCGTCACCGTCGGCATTACCGACCATGCCCAGGACCAGCTCGGCGACATGGTCTATGTCGAGCTGCCCGAGGTGGGTGCCAGCTATGGCGCGGGGGATGCCTGTGCCGTGGTGGAGTCGGTCAAGGCGGCCTCGGACGTGTACTGTCCCGTTGGCGGCGAGATCACCGAGGTCAACGCCCAGCTTGCCGATGCCCCCGAACTGGTCAACCAGGATGCCTATGGCGACGGCTGGCTGCTGCGCATGAAGCCGGCCGATGCCGGTGAACTCGACGGCCTGCTGGATGCCGAGGGTTACAAGGCCTTCATCGAAAGCGAGGCGCACTGAGGCCCGCATTACCGGACGAAACCGACACCATGCCCTTCATTCCGCACACCGAAGCCGACATCCGCGACATGCTGGCCGCCATCGGCGTCGACAGCATCGAGCAGTTGTTCGACGAGATTCCGCCCGAGCTGCGCATCCGGGGACTCGAGGGCGTGCCCGAGGGCCTCGGCGAGCAGGCCGTGGCCCGGCTGATGACCGAACGGGCCGAGCGCGACGGCCGCCCCCTGAGCTTCATCGGCGCCGGGGCCTACGAGCACCACATACCGGCCGCGGTCTGGGAGATCACCACCCGGGGCGAGTTCTACAGCGCCTATACCCCCTACCAGGCCGAGGCCAGCCAGGGCACGCTCCAGCTCATCTATGAATACCAGACCATGATGACGCGGCTGATGGCCATGGCCGTGTCCAATGCCTCGCTGTACGACGGCGCATCGGCACTGGCCGAGGCGGTGCTGATGGCGGTGCGCGCCAACCGCAAGTCGAAGTCGCGGCGCATCCTTTTGCCGCGCGCGGTACATCCCAATTATCGCGCCACCACCCGTACCATCGTGCACAACCAGGGTATCGAGCTGGTGGAGGTGCCCTACGACCCGCTGGGCGGGCACACCCCGGTGGAGGCGCTGGCCGAGCATGCCGGTGAGGACATCACGGCACTGGTCATTCCGCAGCCCAACTTCTTCGGCGTCATCGAGGAGGTCGATGCCCTGACCGACTGGGCGCACGCCAACGGCGCGCTGGCGATCGCCGTGGTCAATCCGACGGCCATGGCACTGCTCAAGCCGCCGGGCGAGTGGGGCAGCGAGGGCGCCGACATCGTGGTGGGCGAGGGCCAGCCGCTGGGCGTGCCCCTGTCCTCGGGCGGGCCCTACTTCGGTTTCATGTGCTGCCGTCAGCAGCATGTGCGGCAGATGCCGGGCCGGCTGGTCGGGCGCACCCTGGACCGTGACGGCCGCACCGGCTACACCCTGACGCTGCAGGCGCGCGAGCAGCACATCCGCCGCTCCAAGGCGACCTCCAACATCTGCACCAACCAGGGCCTGCTGGTGACGGCGGCGACCATCTACATGGCCATCCTCGGTGGCGAGGGGCTGCGCCGCGTGGCCACTGCCAGCCATGCCAACACCCGCCGGCTGCTTGACCGGCTGACGCGCAACGACCAGGTGGAACCCCTGTTCGACCGCCCCTTCTTCCACGAGGTGGCCCTGCGCTTCAAACTGCCGCTGGATGGCGTGCTGGAGCCGCTGGCGGCGCAGAAGCTGCTTGCCGGTTATCCGCTGGCACAGGACTATCCCGAACTCGAGAACGGCCTGCTGGTCTGCGCCACCGAGGCGCGGACCGAGGCCGACATCGATCATTACGGCGATCAGCTGGATCGCATCATCGAGCGGCGGAGCACCGCCGCCTGAACCGTCAAACCCAGGATGAATCGAGGAGATCCGATATGGCCGAGATCACGTTGCAGGGAAATCCCATTCACACCAACGGCGAACTGCCGGCCGTCGGCAGCCAGGCACCCGACTTCAAGCTGGTCGACAAGGACCTGAACGATGTCTCGCTGGCCGACTTCAAGGGCAAGAAGAAGCTGCTCAACATCGTGCCCAGCCTGGATACCCCGGTGTGCGCGACCTCCACGAAGAAGTTCAACGAGTTTGCCGCCGGCCGCGATGACGTGGTGATGCTGGTCATTTCCGCCGACCTGCCCTTCGCCATGGCCCGTTTCTGCACCGGCGAGGGCGTGGACAAGGTCGTTCCGCTGTCGATGATGCGCGACCGCAACTTCGCCAAGGACTACGGCGTGCTCATCACCGACGGCCCGCTGGCCGGCATCACCGCGCGCGCGGTGGTAGTGCTCGACGAGAACGACAAGGTGGTGCACGCCGAGCTGGTGCCCGAAATCGCTCAGGAGCCGGACTACGACAAGGCGCTGGCGGCACTTTGAGGCTTGAGGGACCGCGCGCAGCCTGCATCCGGGCTGCGCGGTCTGTTACCTGTAACCGGAACCCTGATCACATGCTGATATTCGAACAATCCCGCAGGGGCCGTCATGCCGAGGCGCAGATGCCGCCCGCAGAGCCGGTCGATGATCTTCCGGCATCCCTGTTGCGCGAGGCCGCGCCGCGGCTGGCGGAGGTGTCGGAGCTGCAGGCGGTGCGCCATTACACGCGGCTGTCGCAGAAGAACTTCTCCATCGACACCCATTTCTACCCCCTGGGTTCCTGTACCATGAAATACAACCCGCGGGCCTGCAACAGCTACGCCATGCTGCCGGGCTTCCTTGCCCGCCACCCGCTGTCGCCCGAGTCCGCGGGCCAGGGATTTCTGGCCTGCATGCATGAGCTGCAGGAGATGCTCAAGGAAGTCACCGGCATGCGGGCGGTGTCGCTGACGCCGGCGGCCGGGGCGCAGGGGGAGTTCGCCGGCGTGGCCATGATCCGTGCCTATCACGAGTCGCGCGGTGACAGTGCGCGGACCGAGATCCTGGTGCCGGATGCGGCACACGGCACCAACCCGGCGACGGCCACCATGTGCGGCTACCAGGTGCGCGAGATTCCCACCGATGCCCAGGGCGACGTGGACCTGGCGGCGCTGGAAGCGGCCCTCGGTCCGCAGACGGCCGGCATCATGCTCACCAATCCCTCCACGCTGGGCGTGTTCGAGCGGCGCATTCGCGAGATCGCGCGGCAGGTGCACGCGGCGGGAGGGCTGCTCTACTACGATGGCGCCAACCTCAATGCGATTCTCGGCAAGGTGCGGCCCGGCGACATGGGCTTCGACGTCATCCACATGAACCTGCACAAGACCTTCTCCACGCCCCATGGTGGCGGCGGGCCGGGTGCCGGGCCGGTGGGCGTGTCGGCGCGACTGGAACCCTTCCTGCCGGTACCCATGGTGGGCTTCGACGGCGAACGCTATCTCTGGATTACCGAGCGCGAGCGGCCGCAGAGCATCGGCCGGCTGTCGGCCTTCATGGGCAATGCCGGCGTATTGCTGCGCGCCTACATCTATGCGCGCATGCTGGGCCGCGAGGGCATGCACCGGGTGGCCGACTTCGCGACCCTGAACGCCAACTACCTGATGGCGCGACTGCGCGATGCCGGTTTCACCCTGGCCTTTCCCGAGCGGCGTGCGACCCACGAGTTCATCGTCACCCTCAAGCGCGAAAAGAAGGAGCTGGGCGTCACGGCCATGGACTTCGCCAAGCGGCTGCTGGACTTCGGCATCCATGCGCCGACCACCTACTTCCCGCTGCTGGTGCCGGAATGCCTGCTCATCGAGCCCACCGAGACCGAGTCGCTGGAGGAACTGGACCGCTTCGTCGAGGCCATGGTGGCGATCCGCCGCGAGGCCGAACAGTCGCCGGAGATCCTGCACGAGGCGCCGCATACCCTGCCGGTGCGCCGGCTCGATGACGTCCGCGCCGCGCGCGAACTGAATCTGGCCCACCCGCTGGGCTGAGCCGGGAACAGCATGGCCGGGCCGGAGGAAGACAGGGGGCTGCGCCGGTTGGTCCGGGCGGCGGTTTTCTCCTGGCAGGGCCTGCGGGCAGCGGCCCGGCACGAGGCGGCCTTCCGCCAGGAACTGCTGGCCTCGCTGCTGCTGGTACCGCTGGCCCTGTGGCTGGGCGAGGGCGCCGTGGAAAAGGCGCTGCTGCTCGGTAGCTGGCTGCTGGTGCCGCTGGTCGAGTTGCTCAATTCGGCCATCGAGGCCGTGGTCGATCGTATCGGTGACGAGCCCCACGCGCTGTCCGGTCGCGCCAAGGACATGGGCTCGGCGGCCGTACTGCTGGCGTTGCTCGATGCCGCGGCGGTGTGGGGCATCCTGTTGTTCACCTGAGCCGGTATAATCGCGGCCATCCTCTGTCAGGGAGTACCCGAATGTCGGCACTGATCTGCGGTTCCTTCGCCTTCGATACCATCATGGTGTTCCACGACCGGTTCAGGAATCACATCCTGCCGGACAAGGTCCACATCCTGAACGTGGCCTTCCATGTGCCCGATCTGCGCCGCGAGTTCGGCGGTTGCGCAGGCAACATCGCCTACAATCTGAAACTGCTCGGTGGCGATCCCCTGCCCATGGGCACGGTGGGCGAGGACTTCGGCCCCTATGCCGAATGGATGGACGCCCAGGGCATTCCGCGCACCCATGTCACCACGGTGGAAGGCACCTACACGGCGCAGGCCTTCATAACCACCGACATGGACGACAACCAGATCACAGCCTTCCATCCCGGCGCCATGGATCATGCGCATCGCAACCGGGTCGAGGATGCCAGCGGCGTGACCATCGGCATGGTCTCGCCGGACGGCCGAGACGGCATGCTCGAACACGCCGCCCAGTTCGCCGAGGCGGGCATTCCCTTCATCTTCGATCCGGGCCAGGGCCTGCCGCTGTTCGGCGGCGAGGAACTGACCCGGTTCATCGATCTGGCCACCTGGGTCTGCGTCAACGACTACGAGGCAGAGCTGTTGCAGGAGCGAACCGGCCTGTCCCCGCACGAAATGGCCGAGCGCCTGCAGGCGCTGATCATCACCCGCGGTGCCAAGGGTTCGGAGATCTATTTGCCCGAGCACCGCATCGACATCCCGCCGGCGCCGGCTCGGGAGCTGCTGGATCCCACCGGCTGTGGCGATGCCTACCGGGGCGGGCTGCTGTATGGCCTGATGCACGATCTGGACTGGGAGACCACCGGTCGTATCGCGGCGCTGATGGGCGCCATCAAGATCGAGCATCACGGCACGCAGAACCACCGCATCGATCGCGCCGGATTCGAGGCGCGCTATCACGAGGCCTTTGGCCGCAACCTGTGCTGGTGAGGCCGGGGTATGGAACGCTTGATCGAAACTTCGCTGTACGCCGCGCGCTGGCTTCTGGCGCCTGTCTTTCTCGGTCTGAGCCTGGCGCTGCTGGCGTTGGGCATCAAGTTCTTCCAGGAGATATTCCACCTGTTGCCGCTGGTGCTGGAAAAGAGCGAGGCCGACCTGGTGCTGACCCTCCTGGCGCTGGTCGATCTGGCGCTGGTGGGCAGCCTGATCGTGATGGTGATGTTCTCGGGCTACGAGAACTTCGTCTCCCAGATCGACGTCGCCGAGGAGAAGGAAAAGCTGGGCTGGCTGGGCAAGCTGGACGCCGGCACCCTCAAGGCCAAGGTCGCGGCTTCCATCGTTGCCATTTCGTCCATCCATCTGTTACGCGTCTTCGTCAACGCCGAGCATATCGAGAACGACAAGCTGATGTGGTATGTCATCCTGCACCTGACCTTCGTGGTGTCGGCGTTGCTGGTGGTGTACATGGACCGGCTGACCAAGCACTAGCCCGCATATTGCACCAGGTCGGAAGCGGGCGGGAGCCAACTTGTTGTCCTGGTACGTAATGAACCGGATTTTTTGCCCATGGCCCGGAGTACGATTTGTGCCCGCCCGCTTCCTGCTGCGGCCCTGGCGGATTTTCGCTCGGCCTCGGGGGTGCTTCACTCAAGCCGTAGCGACGGCTACGGCTTTCGTTCCAGCCCTCCCCGAGCCCGGCTGCAAATCCGCCATCATCCGCAGCCCCTGGTGCAATATGCGGGCTAGGCGACGGGGGCAGGGCCTGTCCGTCATCATTCATCTGCCACGGAAAGGGAGATCCACCATGAAGAAGATTCTCGTCATTGCCGCGCTGCTGGTTCTCGGCGGCTGCTCCGGACAGGAAGAACCGGAACCGACACCACCGGCGCAGGGCCAGAGCCGGGTGCCGGATTCCAATGTCTTCAGTGACCAGGTGCGTGCACTGGAACGTGCCGAGGGCGTCGAGCAGACCATAAAGGACGCCGCCGAGCAGCAGCGCCAGGCCATCGAGGCGCAGACGGGGCAGTAGGCAGGAGCACCCGCTCGCCCCGCGTAGGATGGGCAAAGCGCAGCGTGCCCATCGGACAAAACCTGCAAGAGCGCCACGGACGACACGGAAGGCACGGATCCAATGAACTGCCAGGCTCTCGCAGCTGACGCCGTAGCCGGGGTGGAGCGGAGCGCAACCCGGGGACAACCGCGTTTCCCGGATTACGGCCCTGTGGGCCTGCGTCCGGGCTACAGGATGGGCGGGAGCCGCGCTTTCTTCCGCCCCTGCCGGGCGGCTTACTTTTCTTTGCCCGGCCAAAGAAAAGTAACCAAAAGAAAGGCCGCCCCGCTGTCGCCCCCTTCGGGTGCCCTGCGCTTCTCGCGGGCCGCGGGGCCGCGAGCAACTCGCTGCGCTCAGACACTCGCGCGGCCTGATCCGCGTCCCGCTGCGATGCTCGGGGCGGCAGAGGGGACCGGAACCCGGGTCGGTGGCCGGTCTGGCTGCCGGCCAGCCCGGCATCATTCTTCTGTCCGTGCCTTCCGTGTCGTCCGTGGCGCTCTTGCGGGGGTCTGATGGGCACGCTTCGCTTTGCCCATCCTACACCTGCTTGGCGGCCCGCTCGGCAGTTCATTGGATCCGTGCCTTCCGTGTCGTCCGTGGCGCTCTTGCCTGTCAGGTTGTTGATGTGTCCGCCTCGTCTCCCATGTGGCCCAGCGCCTCGCGCAGCGCCTCCGGGGCGTCCAGCGGTGGCTGGCAGGTCATGCCCTCGCACAGCCAGGCGACCGGTGTCTCCCGGGCCGAACGTTCGGCCAGGGCCGGCGGCAGCCTGGCCTCGGGGGGGATGAACAGGGCCAGGCGGCGCGGGTCCGGGTCGGCCTGCAGCGCCGCACGCCACGGGGCCAGTTCCGCTTCCCGGCCGCGGACGATGACGGTCGGTCCCGGCTCCAGCGCGAGTTCCAGCGCGTCCAGCAGGCTGCCGCAGGCCCAGGGGCTTTCCTCGATCACCCCCCAGAGTGCGCGCAGGGTGCCCTCGGCGGCCTCGATGTAGCGCGTCTCGCCCAGCAGGTGACCAAGGCGCAGCAGGGCCTGGGCAGCAATGCCGTTGCCCGAGGGCAGGGCGTCGTCATGGGCGGGCTTGGGCCGCTGTACCAGCCGTTCGTGGTCGTCGGCGGTGAAGAAGAAGCCGCCGGCGGGGTCGCTGAAATGCGCCAGCAGGACCTCGGCGACTTCAACCGCGAAGTCCAGGTCGCCGTCCCGCCAGCGCCAGGCCAGCAGTTCGAGGATGGCGTCGATCAGGTAGGCGTGGTCGTCCAGGTAGGCATCGAGGTGGGCGTGGCCGTCCTTGCAGGTTGCCAGCAGGCGGCCGTCGCGCCAGAGGCGCGCGCGCAGGAAATCCAGCGCCCGGCGCGCCGATTCGCCGAAGTCGTCGCGGCCGAGCAGGCGGGCGGCGATGGCCATGCCGCGGATCATCAGCGCATTCCAGGCGGTGAGTATCTTGTCGTCGCGGCCCGGCCAGACCCGCTGCGTGCGGGCCTGGTAGAGCTTGCGCCGGGCCCGCTCCAGCCGTTCGCGTGCCTCGGTGATCTCGAGCCCCAGTGCGTCCGCCACGGCCTCCATGCCGAGGTAGCCGTGCGGATACCACTTGCCCTCGAAGTTGGGCTCGCGGTCCAGGCCGTAGCGGCGGGCGAACAGGTCGTATTCGCTGTCGTCGAGCAGCCCGCGCACCTCGTCGGGTGTCCAGCAGTAGAAGCGACCTTCCTCGCCCTCGGAGTCGGCGTCCAGGCTCGACCAGTAGCCGCCCCCGGGCGACTGCATCTCGCGCAGTACCCATTCCCCGGTGGCGATCGCGGTACGCGCAAAGTCGCCGACGCCGGTCGCGGCATGGGCCTGAGCATAGACGGCGAGCAGCAGGCCGTTGTCGTAGAGCATCTTCTCGAAGTGGGGGATCATCCACTGGTCGTCGGTCGAATAGCGACAGAAGCCGCCGCCGACCTGGTCGAACAGGCCGCCCTCGGCCATGCGGGTCAGGGTCAGGCCGAGCATGTCCAGCGCGCCCTGATCGGGCTGGCCGGCGCGCCGCGAGCGCAGCCAGTGGCGCAGCAGGCGTTCCAGGTTGGCGGGGTGGGGAAACTTGGGCGCACGTCCGAAGCCGCCGTGGGCGGGGTCGAACTGCTGGCCGAGCTGGTTGCGGGCCAGGTCCAGCGGCATGGGATCCAGGCGCGCCTCCGCCGGCACCGGCGGCGCGGCGAGCCGGGCCAGCGCGGCGCGCACGGAATGATTCTGTTCCTCCAGATCGGCACGGCGCTCGCGGTAGAAGCCGGCCACCCGCTGCAAGAGGTCGACGAAACCCGGCAGGCCGTGGCGCGGCTCCTTCGGGAAATAGGTGCCGGCGAAGAAGGGCGTCTGGTCCTCCGGCATCAGGAAGACGGTGAGCGGCCAGCCGCCGGCGCGCTGCGCCAGCAGCGAGTGCGCCGTCTGGTAGATGCGGTCGAGGTCCGGCCGTTCCTCGCGGTCGACCTTGATGTTCACGAACAGCCGGTTCATGACCTCGGCGACTTCGGGGTCCTCGAAGCACTCATGGGCCATGACGTGGCACCAGTGGCAGGCGGAGTAGCCGATCGACAGCAGGATGGGCTTGTCCTCGCGCCGGGCCAGTGCCAGTGCCTCCGGTCCCCAGGGATACCAGTCCACCGGGTTGTGCAGGTGCTGCAGCAGGTAGGGGCTGGTCTGGCCCGCCAGATGATTGGTATAGTCGCGCTGATCTGCCACGCTCTCGGCCCATGTGGTGGATGGCCCGCGCCGGCGGGTCCGGGATGCGGACGTCGACTATACGGGCGCCCGTCACCGCGCTCAACCGCAGGAAACCGCACCTTTCATGGATCTTTCCCTGGTCATTCCGGTCCACAACGAGGCCGAAAACATCCAGCCGTTGATCGACGAAATCCGCGCCGCCCTCGACGGCCGGCTGGAGTACGAGGTCATCTACGTCAACGACGGCAGTACCGACGATACCCTCGCGCGTCTGCAAAAGGCGCGCGCCGGCTTCCATCGCCTGCGCATCCTCAGCCACCGTTGCAGTTGCGGCCAGAGCACCGCGGTACGCACCGGCGTTAAGGCGGCGCGCGCGCCCTGGATCGCCACCCTCGACGGCGACGGCCAGAATGATCCTGCCGATGTGCCGGCGTTGTTTGCGGCGGCGACCGCGGCCGATGCCCCGCGCGACCTGTGGCTGATCGCCGGCTGGCGCAGGACCCGGCGCGATTCCTGGGTCAAGCGCCTGTCATCGAGGATTGCCAATGGCGTGCGCAGCCGCATCCTGCGCGACCGTACCCCGGACACCGGCTGTGGCCTGAAGGTGTTCCGGCGTGATGTGTTCCTGGATCTGCCCTACTTCGATCACATGCACCGTTTCCTGCCGGCGCTGGTGCTGCGCGCCGGTGGCCAGGTGCGTTCGGTCGAGGTGCACCACCGGCCGCGCGAGCGCGGCCAGAGCAAGTACGGGGTCTGGAACCGGCTGTGGGTGGGCATCGTCGACCTGTTCGGCGTCGGCTGGCTGCAGCGCCGCGCCTGCCGGCCCGAAGTGAGCGAGATCGACTGAGCCCATGCGCTGGGGCTTCATCCTCCGGGGTCTGGGCGTGATCGCCCTGTTCGTGGCCGTCGGCTATCTGCTCGGCGGACTGGTGGACGAGGCCTGGATCGACGCCCGCGTGCGCGGCCACGGCCTGGCCGGCGAGCTGCTGTATCTGAGCGTCGGCGGCCTGCTGGTGGCGGCCGGGGTGTCGCGCCAGTTCGTCTCCTTTCTCGGTGGCTATGCCTTCGGTTTCCTGGCCGGTACCGCGCTGGCGCTGGCCGCCTCCGCGCTGGGCTGCGCGCTGGCCTTCCTCGCTGCGCGGCTGCTCGGTCGGCGCTGGGTGAGCGGACGCATGGGCGAGCGGCTGGCACGCATCGACCGCTTCATCCACGACAACCCGTTCAGCATGACCCTGCTGATCCGGCTGCTGCCGGTGGGCAACAACCTGGCGGTGAATCTCGCCGCTGGCGTGTCCAGCGTGCGCGCGCTGCCCTTCCTCGCCGGATCGGCGCTCGGTTACCTGCCGCAGACGGCCATCTTCGCGCTGGTCGGCAGCGGCGTGAACGTGGACCCGGCGCTGCGCATCGGCGTCGCGGTAGTGGCCTTCGTGCTCATGAGTCTGCTCAGCCTGTATCTCTATCGCCGCTACCGCCACGGCGTGAGCCTGGACAGCGAGCTGGACAGCGCGTCATGAGCGGCGGCGCCGGCAGCGATTTCCGGCGCTGGCTGGAGCTGGGGCTGCTGTGGCTGGCGGTGCTGGTGACGGCGCTGCTGACGCGGCCGCTGCTGCCGGTGGACGAGACCCGCTATCTGGCCGTGGCCTGGGAGATGTGGCAGCGTGGGGATTTCCTGGTGCCGCACCTCAACGGCGAGCCCTACGCCCACAAGCCGCCGCTGCTGTTCTGGCTCATCCACGCCGGCTGGGCGCTGTTCGGCGTCAGCGAGACCTGGGGGCGGCTGGTGGCGCCGCTGGTGTCGCTGGCCAGCCTGTTCCTGGCCGCGCGCCTGGCGCGCGCCCTGTGGCCGGACGCAGGTGCCGGGGTGGCCATAGCCTGGCTGCTGTTCGGCAGCTTGATCTGGACCGGCTTCTTCACCCTCACCCAGTTCGACATGCTGCTGGTGTTCTGCGTCCTGCTCGGTGCCCTGGGCCTGTGGCAGGCCGCTGCCGGGCAGGCACGCGGCTGGCTGTGGCTGACGCTGGCGCTGGGTCTGGGGCTGCTGGCCAAGGGGCCGGTGATCCTGCTTCATCTGCTGCCGCTGGCGCTGGCCGCGCCCCTGTGGGCGGAGCGGCCTGCGCGAGGCTGGGCCGCCTGGTACGGCCGGATCGGTTTGAGCCTGCTCGGCGGCGCGGCCCTGGTACTGGCCTGGGCCGTACCCGCGGCGATCGCCGGCGGCCCCGAGTACCGCGAGGCCATCTTCTGGGGCCAGACCGCCAACCGGGTGGTGGATTCCTTCGCCCATCGGCAGCCCTTCTGGTGGTATCTGCCGGTGTTTCCGCTGATGCTGCTGCCCTGGCTGGCCTGGCCGCGGCTGTGGGCGCCGGTGCTCGATGCCGCGCAGTGCCGCACGCGGCCGGTGCGCTTTCTCGGTGTCTGGCTGCTGCTGGTGCTGGCGGGCTTCTCGCTGGTCAGCGGCAAGCAGGTGAAGTATCTGCTGCCGCTGCTGCCGGCGGCACTGCTGCTGGCGGCGCTGGGCTGGGCGCGGCTGCCGGCGCGGCCGGCGCGGGCCTGGCCGGCGGCGGCGCTGCTGCTGGTCACGGGGGTGGCACTGCTGCTGTTGCCGCGGCTGGGTCATGCCCCCTGGATGGCGGACGTGCAGGGGGCCTGGGGCCTGGTTGCGCTGGCACTGGCCGCGGCGCTCGCGTGGCTGCCCCTCGGCGCCTGGGGCCGGCTGCGAGCGGTGACCGCGGCCAGCGCCCTGATAGTCGTGCTGCTGCATCTGGCAGTGGTTCGTGCGGCGGCGCCCGCCTATGATCTGGCGCCCCTGTCGCGCGAGATCGCGCGCCTGCAGGCGGCCGGCGTGCCGGTGGCCCATGTCGGCAAGTACCATGGCCAGTTCCATTTCCTCGGCCGGCTCACCCGACCCATCGCGGTGGTGCCGGTATGGACGGCGCTGGACTGGGCGCGGGCCCATCCCGAGGGCTACCTGGTGCTGCAGTTCAGCCACTGGCAGGGGCCGCACCCGGCGGAGCTGGCCTGGCTGCAGGACTATCGCGGCGATGCCGAGGACCTGGCGCTGGTGGCGGCCCGCGAGTTGCTGGCTGCGGACCCGGCCGCGAGCCGGTAGACTGGGCGCCTGCATCCAGACCGTGCCGAGATATGACCGACACTGCCACCCAGCCCGAAGCCCTGCCCGGCCAGACCCTGCCGCCACTGCGCCTGAAGAAGCGCGAGGACCGGCGGCTGCGCGCGGGACATCTGTGGGTCTATTCCAACGAGGTCGATACCCGCGCCACGCCCCTGACCGCCTTCGAGCCGGGCGAGGCGGTGCGCATCGAGGCGTCCAACGGCAGGCCACTCGGCACCGGCTACGTCAACCCGCATTCCCTGATCGCCGCGCGCCTGGTCAGTCGCGGCCTGCGCCACGTACTCGACCGTTCGCTGCTGGTCCATCGGCTGAAGATCGCGCTGGCGCTGCGCGAGCGCCTGTATCCGCAGCGTGCCTGCCGGCTGGTGCACGGCGAGGGCGACGGCCTGCCGGGGCTGGTGGTGGACCGCTATGGCGACTGGCTGTCGGTACAGTTCAACACCGCCGGCATGGAACAGGTGCGCGGCCCGGTGCTGGAGGCACTGCAGCGGGTGCTGTCACCCCGCGGCCTGGTGCTGCGCAACGACAGCCCGGCCCGGCGGCAGGAAGGACTGGACACGGCCGTCGAGGTGCTCGGTGAGGTGCCCGATCGGGTGTCGTTCCGGGAAGGCGAGGTGCAGTTCGAAACCTCGCTCGTGCATGGCCAGAAGACGGGCTGGTTCTTCGACCAGGCCGACAACCGCCAGCGCCTGCGACGCTATGTGCAGGGCGCCCGGGTGCTGGACCTGTTCAGCTACGCCGGCGGCTGGGCCATCACCGCGCTGAAGCAGGGCGCAGCCGAGGCGGTCTGCGTGGACAGCTCCGGGGATGCCCTGGCGCAGGCCATGCGCAATGCCGAACTCAACGGCGTCCAGCCGCAGTTGTCGGTGCGCCAGGGCGATGCCTTCGAGGTGCTCAAGGCGCTGCGCGAGGCCGGCGAGCGCTTCGATGTGGTGATCTGCGATCCGCCCGCCTTCATCAAGCGGCGCAAGGATCTGGCTGCCGGCAGCGAGGCCTACCAGCGCCTCAACCTGCTCGCCATGCAGATGATCGGCCGCGACGGCTTTCTGGTATCGGCCTCCTGCTCGCATCATCTCCCGCTGACCGACTTTCAGCGCCTGCTGCAGCGTGCCGCCCGCCATGCCGGCCGCGGCCTGCAGGTCCTGGAAACCGGGCGCCAGGGCGCCGATCACCCGGTGCATGCCGCCATGCCCGAGACGGAATACCTGAAGGCCCTCTATTGCCGCGTTCTTCGCGAGTGATCCATCGAAGCGATTCCGCATGCTGACCTATCCCGATATCGATCCCGCCATCGTTCGCATCGGCGACTTTGCCATCCACTGGTACGGCATGATGTACCTGATCGGCTTTCTCGGTGGCTGGTGGCTGGGCCGGCGCCGTGCCGCGCGGCCGGACTCGGGCTGGCAGCCGGAAGAAGTGGGCGACCTGCTGTTCCACGTCGCGCTCGGCGTGGTGCTGGGCGGACGCATCGGCTACATCCTGTTCTACAACCTGGATCTGTTCCTGGAAGACCCGCTGGTGCTGCTGCGCATCTGGCAGGGCGGCATGTCCTTCCATGGTGGCCTGATCGGTGTGCTGGTTGCCATGTGGCTGTATGGTCGCCGCACCGGCCGTGGCTTCTTCCAGGTCAGCGACTTCGTCGCGCCGCTGGTGCCGGTGGGGCTGGGCGCGGGGCGCATCGGCAACTTCATCAACGGCGAACTCTGGGGGCGTCCCACCGATCTGCCCTGGGGCATGGTGTTTCCCTTCGTCGATGCCCGCCCGCGCCACCCCTCCATGCTCTACGAGGCGCTGCTCGAAGGGCTGGTGCTGTTCGTCATTCTCTGGGTCTATTCGTCGCGGCCGCGGCCCACCATGGCGGTGTCCGGCCTGTTCCTGTTCTGTTACGGGGTGTTCCGCTTCGCTGTCGAGTTCGTGCGCGAGCCGGACGCCCATCTCGGATTCATCGCGTTCGGCTGGATGACCATGGGTCACCTGCTGTCGCTGCCCATGATCCTGTTCGGACTGCTGTTGCTGCTGCTGGCCCACCGGCGCCCGCAGACAGCCGGCACCTCATCTGCTGGAGGACACTGAAGGGTGCGAAACTATCTCGATCTCATGCGCCATGTGCGCGACCAGGGCGTGCAGAAGGGGGATCGAACCGGCACCGGCACGCTCAGCGTGTTCGGCTACCAGATGCGCTTCGATCTGGCGCAGGGTTTTCCGCTGGTGACCACCAAGAAGCTGCACCTGCGTTCCATCATCCACGAGCTGCTCTGGTTCCTGCGCGGCGAGACCAACATCGGCTATCTGCACGAACACGGCGTCAGCATCTGGGACGAGTGGGCCGACGAGAAGGGCGACCTCGGACCTGTCTACGGCGCCCAGTGGCGCAGCTGGCCGACGCCCGATGGCCGTCACATCGACCAGATCAGGCAGGTGATCGGGCAGCTGCGCAGCAACCCGGATTCGCGCCGCATCATCGTCTCGGCCTGGAACGTCGCCGATCTGCCCGATGAGCGCATCAGCCCGCAGGACAACGTGCGTGCGGGGCGCATGGCACTGGCGCCCTGTCATGCCTTCTTCCAGTTCTATGTCGCCGAGGGCCGGCTGTCCTGCCAGCTCTACCAGCGTTCGGCCGACATCTTTCTAGGCGTGCCCTTCAACATTGCCTCCTATGCGCTGTTGACGATGATGATGGCCCAGGTTTGCGGTCTGGAACCGGGCGAGTTCATCCATACGCTGGGCGATGCGCACCTGTATCTCAATCACCTCGAGCAGGTGGAAACCCAGCTCGCGCGCGAGCCCTACCCGCTGCCGCGAATGCGGCTCAATCCGGAGGTGCGCGATCTGTTCGCGTTCCGTTTCGAAGACTTCGAGTTGCTGGATTACCAATGTCACCCGCACATCAAGGCGCCGGTGGCGGTCTGATCCGGCTGTTTCACCACGCCAGCGGCAGCTGGGCGCGGCCTGTATCGCCGAGGCCGCTTTCCGAAGGCCGTGGCTGATGCAAGGCTTACGTCGATGCGCATATCCCTGATCGTGGCCATGGATCGCAACCGCCTCATCGGGGCCGGCAATCGCCTGCCCTGGCACCTGCCGGCCGACCTGGCGCACTTCAAGCGCATCACCCTGGGCAAGCCCATCGTCATGGGGCGTCGCACCTGGGAGTCGATCGGCCGACCCCTGCCCGGGCGGCACAATATCGTGGTCACCCGGGGCCAGGGCGAATTCCCGGGCGCCACCCGCGTCGCTTCGCCGGAGGAAGCCATTGCCGCCGCCGGCGCGGTCGACGAGCTGATGGTCATCGGTGGCACCCAGCTCTACCAGGCCTTCCTGCCGCTGGCCGAGCGCATCTATCTCACCCGCGTCGACGCCGAGTTCGAGGGCGATGCCTGGTTTCCGGAACTCGACCCCCGCGAATGGCTGGAAGTGGCCTGCGAGCCGCACGAGGCCGACGAACGCAATCCCTGGCCCTATGCCTTCTGCATGTTGCAGCGGCGCAAGCGCTAGCCCGCATATTGCACTACCGTTCCACTGCGACGGCCCAATGGCACGCCCTGTCTGTGCCTTCCGTGTCGTCCGTGGCGCTCTTTCCCTTCAGTCCCCGCCCGGCCTGCGGGCGCCGGGGCAGTCGACCCGGGTGCGTTGCGGCGGCGCGCTGTCCAGGCGCAGGGCGGTGAGACGGCCGCCCCAGAGACAGCCGGTATCCAGCGGGAAGATAGTGGGCGCATCCGTCTCGCCCAGCGTGGACCAGTGGCCGAACAGGATGCGCAGGTCAGCCGAGCGCCGATCCGGGATCTCGAACCAGGGCCGGTAGGGCGCCGGCTGGCTGCCGGGCGGGCCCTTGTACTTCAGCCCCAGCCGGCCGTCGGGCGTGCAGTAACGCAGCCGGGTGAAGCAGTTGGTGATGAAGCGCAGGCGATCCACACCCTGCAGGCCTTCGTCCCAGCGGTCCGGGCGATCGCCGTACATCACTGCCATGAAGCTGCCCCAGTCGTCGCCGGAGAGCACGGCCTCGACCTCGGCGGCGCAGGCGCGGGCGGTGGCGAGATCCCACTGCGGCGGCAGCCCGGCATGGATCAGGGTGTAGCCGAGTGCCGGGTCGTGATGCAGCAGCGGGCGGCGGCGCAGCCAGTCGACCAGGGCGGCGCTGTCCGGTGCGTCCAGGATTTCGGCGAGTGTGTCCTTGCGGTGCAGCCGGCGCCGGTCATGGGCGGCAGCGACCAGGTGCAGGTCGTGGTTGCCGAGCACGGTGACCGCGGCCTCGCCCAGGCCGATGACGAAGCGCAGCACGGCCAGCGATTGCGGGCCGCGATTGACCAGATCACCCGCAAACCAGAGCCGGTCCCTGCCCGGCTCGAAGCCGAGGCGGTCGAGCAGGCGTCGCAGTTCGTCGTAACAGCCCTGGACATCGCCGATGGCGTAGACGGCCATGGGGATCAGTGGAGAACGCGAGGTATGGACAGGGTGAAGGCGGGGATCTGCGCCTCGAACTCGACACCGTCGTCGGCGATCATGTGATAGGTGCCACGCATGCTGCCCACCTGCGTCTGGATCAGGGTGCCGCTGGTGTAGCGGAAGCTTTCGCCGGGGCGCAGGTAGGGCTGCTTGCCGACCACACCCTCGCCGCGCACCTCCTCGACCCGTCCATTGCTGTCGGTGATGATCCAGTGCCGCGTCAGCAGCTTCGCCGCCACCGTGCCGCTGTTGGTGAGGGTGATGGTGTAGGCAAACACGTAACGGTTCTGGTCGGGTTGCGACTGTTCCTCGATGTAGAGCGTCTCGACCTGTACGTCGACCTGGTAGCGCGCATCCTGGCTCATGGTTTGGGATAGGGTCGTCACTTGGAATGGAGAAGGGGCAAAGGGTACCCTGCCGTGGCGTCGATCCCAAATGCCAACGCAAACCCTGGGGTTCACAATAGCAGTCGGGCGAGGCGGGTGGCGCCGAGCAGGCCCGGGTCGGGGTGGGTGACGACCGCCAGCGGGATGGTTTCCAGCAGCGGGCGCATGCGGCCCTTGTCGAGAAAGGCGGTCAGGAAGGGACCGCGTTCCAGCAGCGGCAGCAGGTGCTGTGCGATGCCACCGGCGATGTAGAGGCCGGCGCGCGGCAGGCAGGCCAGGGCCAGGTTGCCGGCCTGGGCGCCATAGAGTTCCACGAACCGCTCCAGAGCCTGTGCGGCCAGCGGGTCCTCGCCGGACAACCCCAGCCGCGTGATTTCCGGCGCGATGTCGCGGCCTGCGTCGCGGGCCTCGCGAATGGCGGGCGGCGTGGGTCGCCGCTGTCGTTCCTCGAGAAACCCGTAGATGAAGCGCAGACCCGGACCCGAGAGCAGGCGCTCGGCCGAGACGTGGCCGAAGCGGTGCCTGAGGGTTTGCAGCATCTGCCAGTCCGCCTCGGTGCGCGCGGCAAAGTCCACGTGGCCGCCCTCGGTGGCCCACACCCGGCGCGGTTCCGGGCCCGGCAGCACCAGCACCTGACCCAGCCCGGTGCCGGCGCCGAGCACAGCGGCCATGGCCTCCGGTTGCGGCCGGCCGGCCTGCAGCGTGACCAGGTCATTCTCGCCCAGCGCCGGCAGGGCGTGGCCGATCAGGCTGAAGTCGTTGGTGAGGCACAGCCGCGGGATGCCGCAGGCCTCGGAGAGGGCGCGCGCCGACAGGCGCCAGGGCAGGTTGGTGACCTCGGCGGTGGTGTCTTCCCCGGTTTCATGTACCGGTCCCGCGACGCCCAGGCAGGCGCTGTCGGGGGTCTCGCCGCAGTCGGCGAGGAAGGCGCGCAGCAGCTCGGTAAAGTCGGGGTGTTCGGCGCTGTCGTAGCGACGTTCGCACAGCCGCTCCAGGCCGTGCCCGGTGCAGCGGCTGAGCCGGAGCCGCGTGTGGGTGCCCCCGATGTCGCCCGCCAGCAGTCGCGGTTCGTTCATGCGGGGCCTCCGCTGGCCTCGGCATCCAGCAGCCATTCCACCTGTCCGCGCGGCGACAGGTACTCCACCGGATAGGGGTCCCGGCCCTGCGCACCGGCGCGCAGGGCGGCGACTATGGCGGCCTTGTCGGCGCCGGCGACCAGGAACAGCAGCCGTTCGGCGCGATCGATCACCGGCAGGGTCAGGGTCAGGCGCCAGCTGTCGAGGCGTTCGACGTGGACCGGCGTGACACTGCGCCCCAGTTCGTGCAGCGCCGGCGTGTCAGGGAACAGCGAGGCGGTATGGCCGTCCGGTCCCAGTCCCAGCAGGATGAGGTCGAAGCCCGGCCAACCCTCGCGATCGGGCAGTTCACGTGCCAGCAGTTCCGCGTAGGCCCCGGCGTCGGCCTCGATGGTCTCCGGGGCGGCACGCATGGGATGGACCTGTGCGGGGGGAACGGGCACATGGTCGATCAGCACCTCCCGCGCCATGCGGTAATTGCTGTCGGGGTGATCCAGAGGTACGGCACGCTCGTCGCCGAAGAACAGGTGCATGCGGCGCCAGTCGATGCGTGCCCGCTGATCCGGTTCGGCCAGGCGCCGGTACAGACCGCGTGGCGTATTGCCGCCCGCCAGTGCCAGGTTGCAGCGGCCGCGTGCCGCGATGGCGTCAGCGCACAGGCGGATCACCCGTTCCGCGGCCTGGGCATGGAGTGTATCGCGGTCCGGGAACACGCGGGTCTGGTCGGGCAGCAGCGCCTGCATGGTCGAGTGTCCAAGCGGGGTGTGGCGAGAGTCTCGCACAAAGCGGTCGCGGCGGAAATGCCGGCATTTGACGCCGGTCATCCCCGGCGCCGTGTGGGCGGACTATAGTTTGGAGCAGGGACATCGTCGAGGAGGTTGTCATGTATCTCAGGAATACCCACACCGGAGACCTGGTCGAGATCATCGATCTGGATGCCCTGTTCGATCCCTGCGCCGAGCGCGTGCGCGGTCGCTACCATGCCGGCGAGGAGATGCAGGAGCCGGCCGAGTTCGGCAAGAGCGAGCTGGTCTTTCCTTCGGGGGAAGCGCTGCCCGCCTGCTGGACGAACCCGGGCTACCGTCAGGCACAGGCCTGAGTCGCCGGTTCCGTCAATAATGTGACCTAATGCGCCCCCCGCCGTGACGGGGTTCGCAGCTTTTGCTACCCGCATCCCGCAAGCTGGTGCCCAGGCTCAAGAAAACCGCTGCCGGTCCGAATCCTGCCAGTGAACTGGCAGCCGATGCCGGAACGGACCCCCGAGGTGGGATGACATGTTGCAGAAGCGATTTCGCAGGCCCGACCCCATGCTGCTGCTCGCCGTGGCCGTAGGCCTGGGCGTGGTGCTGACCACCGGCGTGCAGGCGGCCGAGCCGTTTGCGTCCATGCCGGCGCGCGCCGCGCTGGAGGCCCAAGGGGCACGGATGGCGCTGGCTCCGGTACATCGCCTCGCTGATCGACTGGAACTGCGCTGGCTGGAGAAGCCGCTGGACGCGGCCCCCGTCAACGAGCTGCTGGAGGATCAGCAGCTGACCCTGGTCCCGGCCCGTCAGCGGCGACTGGGCATGAGCCTTTCATGGCGCGAGGCCGAGGCAACGCGACGCGCCCTCGACGATACGGCCTTGCTGGGCACCGGCGGTCCGGGGAAGGCGCGCGTCGGGCTCTATCTCAACATCGGCCGACGCTGGTAGCGCGGCCAGCCCGCCTATTGCACCAGGGGTTGCGGATGATGGCGGATTTGCTGGCGGGCTAGTCGGCCGGCTCGCGCAGGCGCACCGCCAGCACGTCGCAGGGCGCATGCTGGAGCACGGCGTTGGCCGTGGAGCCCAGCAGCCGACCGATGCCATGGCGGCCATGCCGCCCCAGGACGATCAGATCCGCATTCTGTTCTTCCGCCACTCGCAGGATCTCCTGGCGGGTCTGGCCCAGTGCCACATGCCGCTCGACGGCATCGCCCCCTTCCAGCGTGGCGGCGATGGCGTCCAGCCGCTTGCGCGCCGCCTCCATCAGTTGTTCCTCCAGTACCAGGTCCTGTGGCAACACCAGCTCCTCGGCCAGATCCATGTGCAGGTATTCCACCACATGGATGAGGCTCAGCCGGGCGCCGTTCTGGCGCGCAACGGCCGCGGCGCGGCCGGTGACCTGCGCGTGGTCCGGCATGAAGTCCACGGCCACCAGCACATGACGGTAGTTGTCCATCGCTTTCCTCCCGGGCGGTAACAGGCTCGGCCTCTATCCCGCATAGTGCACCAGCGTGTCCGTTTCACCAAGGGTGCGTCACGCGGCAGGTGCCGGCCGTGGGTTCGGGGATTTCCTGGCCAACAGGGTTCCCGGCCCGGATCGGGGTGCGGATCAGGGATAGGCGTGGCGGCGACCGACGTCCTGCACGAACTCGGTGTCGGAGAAGGGGTCGTCCGGTGCGAACTTGATGGCCAGCACGAAGATGAGCACCACCAGGCCGATGCCGGTGGCGGCCAGGACGGCATCGATCAGCTTCTGTTTCTTGCGCTGTTTCATACGGGTGCTGCGGCAAGCGCCGGATTGCGTGTCTTATCCGGTTGAATCGGCGGGTACACCGGTTTCTTGAGCCGGATCCTGATTATCGGCGCGCCCGCTGCCCTGGCCCGCATGTTGCACCAGGGGCCGCGGACAGGGATTCAGGGCGACGGACGGCTGGCGGCATTGGCCAGCGTCGCGAACTGCGCCAGCGACAGGGTCTCGGCCCGGGCGCCGGGATCGATGCCCGCCTCCTCGAAGGCGCCGGTCTCCACCAGCCCGCGCAGGCTGTTGCGCAGGGTCTTGCGGCGCTGGGCGAAGGCGGCTTTCACCACCTGTTCGAAAAGGGCCGGGTCGGCCAGCTCCACCGGCGGACGGGCGTGCGGCACCAGCCGGACCACGGCCGAATCCACCTTCGGCGGCGGGTTGAAGGCCCCGGGCCGGACCAGGAACAGCGGTTCCACGCGGCAATGCCACTGGACCATCACCGACAGCCGGCCGTAATCGCCGCTTCCGGGCGCGGCGGCCATGCGTGTCACCACTTCCTTCTGCAGCATGAAGTGCATGTCGCGTATGCAGTGGCTCTGGCCGATAAGGTGGAACAGCAGCGGCGTGGAGATGTTGTAGGGCAGGTTGCCCACCACCCGCAGCGGTGGTTCGGCCAGCGCGCAGAACGCCGTCTTCAGCGCGTCCTGCTCGTGGACCCGCAGGGGACGTCCGCCGGTGTCCTGCGCACGCAGCCAGGCGGCGAGATCGCGATCCAGCTCGATCACGTCCAGTTCCCCCGCGCGTTCCAGCAGGGGGAAGGTCAGTGCACCCTGGCCCGGGCCGATCTCCACCAGGTGATCGCCGGGTTGCGGATCGATGGCGGCAACGATGCGCTCGATGATCCGGGCGTCGTGGAGGAAGTTCTGGCCGAAGCGCTTTCTCGGGCGATGTTTCATTGGCCTGCAGCGACCATGCGCAGCGCCGTGTCCAGCGCCAGCCGCAGGCTGCCCGCCTCGGCGCGGCCGCTGCCGGCCAGTTCCAGCGCGGTGCCATGGTCGACCGAGGTGCGCACCAGCGGCAGGCCGAGGGTGACGTTGATGGCGTTGCCGAAGCCGCGGTACTTGAGCACCGGCAGGCCCTGGTCGTGATACATGGCCAGTACCGCATCGGCCTGTTCCAGGTGACGCGGTGTGAACAGGGTGTCCGCCGGCAACGGGCCGACCAGGTCCAGGCCGGTGGCGCGGGCCTGCTCCAGCACCGGCGCGATTACCTCGACCTCCTCGCGGCCAAGGTGTCCGCCTTCGCCGGCATGCGGATTGAGTCCGCACACCAGGATGCGCGGGCGATCGATGCCGAAGCGCAGCCGCAGGTCGCGATCTAGGATGCGCAGTGTTCCCGCCAGGATGTCGGGACGGATGGCATCGGCGACCGCGCGCAGCGGCAGGTGGGTGGTGGCCAGTGCGACCCGCAGCCCCTCGGTCGCCAGCATCATCACCACCTGTTCGGTGCCGGTGCGTTCGGCAAGGTACTCGGTGTGGCCGCTGAAGGCGACGCCGGCCTCGTTGATGACGCCCTTGTGCACCGGCCCGGTGACCATGGCGGCGAAACGGCCGTCGCGGCAGCCGTCGATGGCGACATCGAGGCAGTGCAACAGGTAGCGGGCGTTGCGCGGATCGAGACGGCCGGGGTGCGCGGGGGCCGCAAGCGACACCGGCCAGACCGCGAGCCGGCCGGGCCGGTGTGGCTGCGGCGGGCTGGCGGGGTCCAGCTCGCAGATCTCGATGTCGAGACCGAGCAGGGCGGCACGATCGCGCAGCAGCCCGGGGTCGGCGATGACCACGGCTTCGCAGGGCAACGCCTGCTGTGCCAGCATCAGGCACAGATCGGGGCCTATGCCGGCGGGTTCGCCTGGGGTCAGGGCGATGCGGGGCGGGGACGGCTGCGGCATTGGGGCGGTCGGAATGTTGCGGCCGGCGCGTGGGCGGTCGCTCACTCGTCGAGACGGATTTCGACGTAGGCCTCGTCGCGCAGCCGCCGCAGCCAGAGTTCCAGTTCCTCGTCCATCTTGCGGCGATGAATGAAGTCGCGCGCCTGGGCGCGGCGGAAGTCTTCGGTATTGTCGTGGGTACGGCGATCGAGCACCTGGATCAGGTGCCAGCCGAAGCGGGTCTCCACCGGCTGGCTGATCTCGCCGGGTTGCAGGCGATTCATGGCGTCCTCGAAGCGCGGTACCAGCTCACCGGGGTTGACCCAGTCGAGGTCGCCGCCGCGCGAGGCCGAGAGCTTGTCCTGGGAATTGGCGCGCGCCAGGGTGGCGAAGTCCTCGCCGCCGATGATGCGTTCCCGGAGCTGCTGCAGGCGGGTCAGCACCTCGTCGCGGGATTGCAGGGCGTCGGGCCGGAGCAGGATATGGCGCACCCGGGTCTGGGTGACCACCTTGCGCTCGTCGCCGCGTATGTCGATCAGCTTGATGATGTGGAAGCCGCTGGGGCTGCGGATGAGGTCGCTGACCTCGCCCGGCTTCAGCTTGCGTACCACGTCGGCAAACAGGCTGGGAAGCTGGGCCGCCTTGCGCCAGCCCAGATCGCCGCCCTCCAGGGCGTTGCGGTCGTCGGAGTAGGCGATGGCCGTGCGCGCGAAGTCGGCACCGGCACGCAGTTCCGCGAGCACCTTCTCCGCCTCGCGGCGGGTCTCGGCGATCTGTTCCGGAGAGGCGCCTTCCGGCGTGGCGATCAGGATATGGCCGAGTCGGTACTGGCGGCCCTGGTCGCCCCAGGCGCTCTGGCTGGCAAGCAGGTTGTCGATTTCCTGGTCGGTGACATTGATGCGATTGCCGACCATCTGCTGGCGCAGCCGGTTGATGCGGATCTGATTGCGCAGGTCCTCGCGGAATCGGGCCCAGTTCTGCCCGTCGCGTTCCAGCACCTTGCGGAATTCGGTCAGGGTCATGCCGTTTTCGCGAGCGATGTTGCGCAGGCTGGCATTGAGCGTCTCGTCGTCGACGCGGATGTTGTTCTGGTCGGCGAGTTGCAGCTGCAGGCGCTCCAGGATGAGCCGATCGAGCACCTGACGGCGCAGGGTGTCGTCGTCGGGCAGCTCGGCCTTGCGGGCAGCAAGCTGCTTCTTGACCAGCCGCAGCCGGTCCTCCAGCTCGCTGACGAGGATGACATCGTCGTTGACCACGGCGACGATGCGATTGAGTTCGGCAGGCGCCGCCTGGACGGGCAGGGCGCCCAGGCACAACAGGATCAGGAACAGCTTGGCAAGCAGGTTTTTCATTGCAGTCCGCCGGAATGTTTCAGTAACCGAGGATACCACTTCGGAGCGTTTCACTGACGGGATCGCCGAAGCTGGTCAGACCCTTGAGCTCGATCTGGAACAGCACGGCCGTGTTGCGCTCGCCTGCGGTGTTGTTGATATAGCTGCGGCCCACCAGCCGGGCAATCCAGCAGCAGGTTTCGTATTCGACGCCGCCCAACCCTTCGAGCAGGGTGCTGTCGGGCAGCGAATGGCTCCAGCGCCCGACCAGTTGCCAGCGCGGCGTGAGCTGCCACAGGCCGGACAGGGTGACCTGTTCCAGACGGTCGGACCGATAACGGTAGACAAGGTTCAACAGCCGTCGCTCGCCAGGCCGGTACTGCAGGCGCAGGTTGCTGCGGTCGGTCTTGGTTTCGTGGGGATCCCATTGCAGGCCGGCGGCCAGCGACCAGGCCGGGCTCAGGGAGAGATCGGCCAGCGCCACCAGGTTGGAACTGGCCTGGCGTTCGGGTGCCCTGCCCGGCAGGGTCACGGTGCGGTCACGGAAATAGAGGATGTCGCCCAGCGCGAAACGGGCGCGCTGGGCACCGCTGGCCGGGTCCAGCAGGCGGCTGGTCACGGCCAATGTGAGCTGGTTGGCGTCGCCCATGCGATCGGCGCCGGTGAAGCGGTTGGTGGCGAACAACTGGGCGTAGCTGAAGTCGCGCAGGCTGGTGTCGAACACCGGGATGGCCGACTGGTCGCGCTCGGGGACATAGAGATAGAAGGCGCGCGGCTCCAGGGTCTGGGTGTAGCGGGTGCCGAACCACTCGGTGCTGCGTTCTAGAAACAGGCCGCCGTCGAGGCTGGCGATCGGGTTGGTGCGGGTCGGCGCATCGGGGTCGCCCGCGGCCACGCCGTCGAGCCGGTAGCCGGTGTGCCGCAGCGCCAGTGCCGGGGTGAGGAACCAGGCGGCGCGGCCCAGCGGCAGGCTCAGTGTCGGTGTCAGATCGTAGCGAGTGCCGGTGACGGCATCGGCCTTGTCGAAGCGCACGACTTCGGCGTTCAACTGCAGATCGATGCCCCCGGGATGCCAGTCCGGCCGGGCAGCCAGGCGCAACTGCGGCAGGCGCCCGTAGGGGCGGCGGGTGGCGGGGATGGTGCGGTCGACGGTCTGGAAGTCCTGCAGCCGGCCGCTCAGCGTCCACTGTGGTGCGCTGTAGCGCAGTTCGGCGACACGGTTGATGTGGGTGAGGGCGCTGAGACCGAGGTTGTCGCCCAGGTCCTCGAAGTACTCGGCATCGGAGACGCTGCGGATGTCAACGCGGGCCTGCAGCCGCTCGCTCAGCCGGCCCTGGTGGCGAATGCCGAGGAGTGTCCGGTCGCGCCCGCCGAAGGCATCGTCCGAGGGCAGGTACTCCAGGTCGAGCTGCCCGCGGCTGTCGCGGGTGAGGTAACGGTACTCACCCTTCATCATCAGGCCGCGCTTGCCCAGGTAGCGCGGGGTGAGGGTCGCGTCGCGATTGGGGGCGATGTTCCAGTAGTAGGGGATGCGGATATCGACGCCGCCTTCGTCGGAACGGCCCCAGCCGGGCACCAGAAAGCCGGACTTGCGGCGGTCGTCGATGGGGAAGCTGAGCCAGGGACTGTAGAGCACCGGCACGCCGCCGGCCTCGAGCCGCACGTGGCGGGCCTTGCCGACGCCGCTGGCCTCGTCGAGCACCACCTCGCGGGCACGCAGGCGCCAGCTTTCGGCATCGGCGTCGCAGGTGGTGTAGGTGGCGGCCTCGAAGCGCTTGCGGTCGGCGCTCTCCTGGAATGCTGCCGCGGCCTCCCCTCGGGCGTGGCGGCCGCGCAGCGCGTAGTGGACGTCATGGATCTCGCCCTGGTCGCTGTCCAGCGCCAGTCGCGCCCGGTTGCCCGTGACCGCCAGTTCGGGGTCGTCGAGTCGCACCCGGCCCTCGGCCTCGGCCACGCCACGGGTCTTGTCGTAGCGGATCTCGTCGGCGGTCAGGCGCTGGCCGGCACGCTCGATGCGGGCCCCGCCGCGCAGCAGGAAGCGGTTGCCCTGTTCGTTGCGGGCCTCGCGCGCGGCCATCCGGGTTTCGGTCTGTCCCGGGCCGGGCAGGGGTTCGGCAAGGGGTGCCAGCGGTCGGCACAGGCGTGGGGTGGCCGGCGCGGGCGGCGTTGCCGGCGCCGCCGCCGCGGCGGGTGCGGTCGCCACGGGCGTCGTCGGGCCCGGTGACGACGCCGGCGCGGCGGTGGGTGCCGGGGTGCGCGGCGCGGGGACCGGTTCGTCGCCCGCGCCGGCACACTGCCACTGGCCGTCGGCGCCGGCGCGGCAAAGCCATTCGGCCAGGGCGGGCTGGGCCAGGGCCAGGCCGCACAGCAGCGGCAGGGTCAGTCGAAAGGGGGGTCGATCGGTCACGCGGTACCCGTTGTCGTGGTCTGCGGGCGGCCCTTCGGGACGCCGGTCGGACAGCCGTCCGGCGGCTGGCGAGCGCCCCGTAAAATCGCATAGAATGGCTTTTCCTTCAATCATTTCGTTGCCCGCCACGTGTCCCCTGGCCGATTCTCCCGGAAGTCCCTGGTACTGCTGGCCCTGGTCCTGGTGGCCGGGCTTCTGCTCGCCACCCGGCCCGATCGCAGCGTACCGCCGGCGGAACCGGCGCCGTTGGCGGTGACGGTGGTCGAGGTCGCGCAGCGGGACCTGCGGCCGACCGAGACGCTGACCGGGCGGCTGCTGCCGGCGCGCCGGGTCACCCTGCGCAACCAGGTGGCGGGCAGGGTGCGCGAGCGACCGGTGGTCGCGGGGCAGCCGGTGACGGCAGGCGCGCCACTGCTGGTCCTGGACGATGCCGACTATCGGGATGCCCTGGCCGAGGCACGCGCGGCACTGGAACTGGAACGGGCATCGGGTGCCCGCGACCGCGAGCTGCTGGCGCTGGCAAGGCGCCGGCTCGCGCTTCAGCAGGCCGAGGTGAGGCGCCAGGCATCGCTGGTCGGGCGCTCGCTGGTGGCGCAGTCGCGGCTGGACCAGGCGCGCGCCCAGGCGGTGCAGCTGGCGTCCGAGGTGGCGCGGCTGGAGGCGGCGGTGGCGGCCTCCGAGACCCGGGTGAGGCTGCAGCAGGCCCGCCTGCAACGCGCCGAGCGCGATCTGGCGCGCACCCGCATCAAGGCGCCCTTCGATGGCCGGGTGAATCGCTTTCTGGCGGAGCCCGGCGACTATCTGGCGGTCAACAGCCGTGTGGCCGAATATATCGACGCGGCCCGGCTCAAGCTGCGCGTCGATGTGCGCGGCGCTGTGGCACGGGGCCTGGCGCTGGGCCAGGCGGTCGCGGTGACGGTGAACGGGCGCAGTGCCTCCGGCCGGGTGCACAGCCTGCAGACCGATCCCGATGAACGCACCCTGACCCACGCCGTGGAGATTCGGCTCCCCGGCTCGGTGGCGCGGCCGGGCGACTGGGCCCGGGTGGTGCTGCCGCTGGCGCCGCTGGACGACGTGCTGGTGGTGCCGGTGACGGCAGTGCTGCGCGAAGAGGGCCATGCCTTCCTGTTCGAGGTGGATGCGGGTCGGGTGCGCCGGGTCGAGGTGACCGCCGGTCCGCGGGTCGGCGACCTGCAGGTCATCGAGCAGGGGGTGACTGCGGGTACCCCGGTGGTGGCGCGCGACGTGGCCGCGCTGGCCGACGGGCTGCCGGTGACACCGCTGGCGCCCGATGCCTGATCCGCGATGTCGCTAATCCGCTATTCCATCCGTCATCCCCTGATCACCAACCTGCTGCTGGTGCTGGTGGTCATCCTGGGCGTGCTGTCCTGGCAGGCCATGCCGCAGGAGATGTTTCCCGTGGTCGAAAAGGACATGGTGCGCATCAGCACGGTGTTCGAGGGCGCCTCGCCGGAAGAGGTCGAGCAGCAGGTGACGCTGCCCATCGAGGAAGCCTTCGACGGCCTGTCCGACATCGACGTGATGACCTCGGCCAGCGGCGAGGGCCGGTCGGTCATCACCCTCAAGCTCAAGCCGGGTGCCGATGTCGACCAGTTCATGCGCGATGCGCAGACGGCGCTGGACCAGATCACCGAGCTGCCCGAGGAGGCCGAGGCGCCGGAACTGACGCGGCTGGAGACCCGCTTTCCGGTCATCAGCATGAGTCTCTACGGCGCGGTCGATCCCGGTTATCTGTACCGGGTCGCCGACGATGTGCGCCGGCGCATGCTGGCCATCCCGGGGGTGGCGGCCGTGGGCGTGGCGGGGCGGCGCGAATGGGAGCTGTGGGTGGAGGTCGATCCCGACCGGCTGGCTGCGGCGCGCCTGCCGCTGGCCGCGGTCGCCGCCGCCCTGCGCGACAACCTGCGCGATCTGCCTGGCGGCACGCTCAAGGCGCGGGAGGGCGACATCCTGTTGCGCGGCATGGGCACGCCGCCGGTGCCCGACGCGGTGGCCGACATCGTGCTGCGCACCGGCGAGTCCGGCGGCCGGCTGCGGCTGGGCGAGCTGGCCAGGGTCGAGCTGCGGCTGGAGGAACCGGTCACGCTCGGCCGCTTCAATGGCAAGCCTTCGGTGAACCTGACCGTCACCAAGACCGCGGATGCCTCCACCATCGATGTCTCCGATGCCGTGCGCGCGCTGGCCGCCGAGCTGCGCCGGGAACTGCCGCCCTCGCTCGGGGTGGGGCTGTTCTCCGACCTGTCGGTCTACGTCAAGACCCGCCTGGAGACGGTGAAAAGCTCCGGCGCCGTGGGCCTGGTGCTGCTGCTGATCTCGCTCTACCTGTTCCTGAACTTCCGTATCGCGCTGATCACGGCGCTGGGGATTCCCGTGTCCTTCCTGGTCGCGGTCGCGACCATCCACTACCTCGGCTACACCATCAACATGGTGTCGCTGTTTGCCTTCCTGATTGCGCTCGGCCTCATCGTCGACGACGCCATCATCGTCAACGAGAACATCTATCGCCACATGGAGCTGGGTGCGCCGGCGGGGCTCGCCGCCGAGCGCGGCGCGCGCGAGGTGTTCTGGCCGGTACTGGCCTCGACCACCACCACCATTGCCGCCTTCCTGCCCATGTTCGCCATCGGCGGCACCATGGGTGCCTTCATCGAGGTCATCCCGGTGGTGGTGAGCGCGGCCCTGCTCGGCTCGCTGTGGGAGGCCTTCGCGGTGCTGCCCTCGCACGCCAACGACCTGCTGCGGGTGAGCCCGGCGCCGCGGCGCCGGCGGGTGGACTGGCAGGGCTGGCTGGCGCGCTATCAGCGCATCCTGCGCTGGAGCCTGCGCAACCGTTATTTCGTCGCCCTGCTGTCGATCGCACTGCTGGCGGTGGCGCTGGTCTATGCCGCCACCCGACTGCCCTACCAGCAGTTCGGCCATGTCGACATCGGCCAGTTCTTCATCAATGCCGAGGCACCCAACACCTACAGCCTGGAGGACACGGCCCAGCTCGCCGCCGAACTGGAGCAGGTGGTGATGGCAGCGCTGGACGAGGACGAGCTGGACACCCTGCTCACCAATGTCGGTGTCACCCTGATCGACTTCAACCGATCGCGGCTGGGTTCGCAATACATACAGCTCATCATCGACCTCAAGCCGATGAAGCCGCGCGGCTTCATCGAGCGCTTCGTCAATCCGGTGGTCAACCTGAATTTCTCCCGGGAGGGCACGCGCACCCGCCCCACCGAGGCCATCATCAACGATATCCGGGATCGCATCGCGCGGGTGCCGGGCATCCGGCGCATGTCCATACTGCGCCCGCAGGGTGGCCCGGCCGGTTCCGACATCGAGGTCGGCAT
>NZ_JALTON010000033.1 GCF_027000115.1 Thiohalobacter sp.
GGTCAAGGGTGATCGTCTGCCGGTGGGGGGGGTAGCAGACACCGCGTTCGGCGCAGCCCTGCGAAGTTGCGGTGAGCTTCAGGCTGCTGCCGGCATCCGGGCCGCGGGTGAAGGGGATCTCGATGGTGACCGTTTTCTGGTAGATCTCGACATCACCGAAGAACTCGTCGTGCTTTTCCTTCCCGGGCGGGAGCCTCGGCTCGCCGAGCTGGATGCCGGGCGTGTCGCTGCGGAACTGGATGCGGCTGCGATAGAGATAGTAGCCGTCCGCGACCTTCCAGGTGACCAGAACGCGGTCACCTTCGGCGACCCGCGCGGAAATCGCGAAGGCCTCGTCGGCCGGCAGCAGTTCGTCGTCACCGAACAGCCCGCCCTGTGCCAGGGCTGCGGGCAGGAGGCCGGAGAGCGCGAGAAGGAGGGTGAGGGAAGTCCACAGACGGCGCATGGGTCACCTTGGCTTGTGTGTCAGTCGACCGCGCGGTCGATCCAGTCCAGATATTCGGGCGGGCCTTCGTTCAATGGGACTGCCACGATTTCCGGAAGTTCATAGGGGTGGAGTTGCCGGATGCGCGCTGCAAGCTGGCCAAAGCGGTCCGCCCGGGTCTTGATCAGCAACAGTGCCTCGCCGTCCTTGTGCAGCTTGCCCTCCCAGCGGTAGATCGAGGTCAGTCCCGGCAACAGGTTCACGCAGGCCGCCAGCCCTTCCTCGACCAGGGCCTCGGCCAGGCGGCTGCCCACTTCGGTATCGGGCACGGTGCAGAAGACGATGCGGTGGCTGGCGGGCATGGTGCTCCGGAAGATAGCGGATGCGGCCGTTCGGGGGAAGGCGCGGCCTGTCTTCAGGACGTCGGGGTGGGGCGGGATATTCCGCCGGGGGGATCTGTATCAAGAGCGCCACGGACGACACGTAAGGCACGGACCGAATGAGATGCCGGGCTGGCCGCCGACCAAGGGTAGGATGGGCAAAGCAAAGCGTGCCCATCAACCCACAGCCGGCTCGCATCACCAGACGGCAGTGACAGCATTCACCTTTTCCCCCCTGCCGGGCGGGTTACTTTATCTTTGGCTGGCCGAGGAAAAGCAACCATAAAGAAAGGCCGCCCCGCTGCCGCCCCCTTCGGGTGCCCTGCGGTTCTCGCGGGCCCGCCCGGCAGTTCTATTCTGTCCGTGCCATCCGTGTCGTCCGCGACGTTCTTGCGGGGGCTTGATGGGCACGCTTTGCTTTGCCCATCCTACGCGGGGTCGTGGTGCGGACACTCATGCTTTCCGTGCCTTCCGTGTTGTCCGTGGCGCTCTTGCGGGGGCTTGATGGGCACGCTTTGCTTTGCCCATCCTACGCGGGGTCGTGGTGCGGACACTCATGCTTTCCGTGCCTTCCGTGTTGTCCGTGGCGCTCTTGCGGGGGGTTGATGGGCACGCTTCGCTTTGCCCATCCTGCGGGGGTGGCCGGGCGGGCGCTCGTGCCGCCCGTGGCGCTCTTGTCGGGCTCTGGCCTTGTCGCCTGCATGCAGCATCCGTTAAGGTGCCGGGATGAGTCCCTTCACCGCCCTGCTGCTGGTCTTCCTGACCGTTCCCCTGATCGAAATCTACCTCCTGATCAAGGTTGGCGGGGTGATCGGGGCCTGGCCGACGGTGCTACTGGTGGTGCTGACGGCGGTGGTGGGCGCCTTCCTGATCCGCCTGCAGGGTCTGGCCACCTTGCAGCGGGTGCAACTGGCCATGATGCGTGGCGAGGTGCCGGCACTCGAGATGCTGGAAGGCGCCGTTCTGGTGATCTGCGGGGCGCTGCTGCTGACGCCGGGTTTCTTCACCGATACCCTGGGTTTCCTCCTGCTCATCCCCGCGCTGCGGCGCTGGCTGATCCTGCGCTTCTTCGGGCGGCCGGGCGGACCCGGGGCGCCCCCGGGTGGTTCGCCCGGGCCGCGGGGGCCGCTGACCCTCGACGGCGAGTACACTCGCGAGGATTAGTCAGTTTTTATCTTCTGATAAATAATTTCTATGGATTTCGCCCCTTGATTCTGGCGAAGGCGTCGCTATTATTAGCACTCACTAAAAACGAGTGCTAACAGCGCTCGCTAACCTCATGAACCTGAAATGGTTTTGTGTTCAAGGAGACGATTCGCATGAATATCCGTCCGTTACATGATCGTGTGATCATCAAGCGCATGGAAGAGGAACGTACCACCGCTGGAGGGATTGTCATCCCGGATACTGCGGCAGAGAAGCCGATCCGGGGCGAGGTGATCGCCGTCGGCAACGGCAAGCTGCTGGAAAATGGCGATGTGCGTCCTCTCGACGTGAAAGTGGGTGACAAGGTCCTGTTCGGCAAGTACGCCGGCACCGAGGTCAAGGTGGATGGCGAGGACCTGCTCGTGATGCGTGAGGAAGACATCATGGCGGTGATCGAGGGCTGAGGCCGCCCGATCCCGACCGTTCGGAAAGAGATACAGCAGTCAAGAGGATTCGATCATGACGGCAAAAGAAGTCAAGTTCAGTGACGAGGCCCGCCAGCGCATGGTGAAGGGCGTCAACACCCTGGCCAATGCGGTCAAGGTGACCCTCGGTCCCAAGGGCCGCAACGTGGTGCTCGAGAAGTCGTTCGGAGCGCCGACCGTGACCAAGGACGGCGTGTCCGTGGCCAAGGAAATCGAGCTCAAGGACAAGTTCGAGAACATGGGCGCGCAGATGGTGAAGGAGGTTGCTTCGCAGACTTCCGACGTCGCCGGTGACGGCACCACCACCGCGACCGTGCTGGCGCAGTCCATTTTCAAGGAAGGCATGAAGGCCGTGGCGGCCGGCATGAACCCGATGGACCTCAAGCGTGGCATCGACAAGGCCGTGGCCGCGGCGGTCGAGGAGCTGAAGAAGCTCTCCAAGCCCTGCGAGGACACCAAGGCCATCGCTCAGGTCGGCACCATCTCCGCCAACTCCGATGCCTCCATCGGCAGCATCATCGCCGAGGCCATGGAGAAGGTCGGCAAGGAAGGCGTGATCACCGTGGAAGAAGGCTCCACCCTCGAGAACGAGCTGGATGTCGTGGAAGGCATGCAGTTCGACCGCGGTTACCTCTCGCCCTACTTCGTGACCAACCAGCAGAACATGACTGCGGAGCTGGAGAACCCCTACATCCTCATCCACGACAAGAAGATCTCCAACATCCGTGATCTTCTGCCCGTGCTGGAGGGTGTGGCCAAGGCCGGCAAGCCGCTGCTGATCATCGCCGAGGACGTCGAGGGCGAGGCGCTGGCCACCCTGGTGGTCAACAGCATCCGCGGTATCGTCAAGGTCTGCGCCGTGAAGGCACCGGGCTTCGGCGACCGCCGCAAGGCCATGTTGCAGGACATCGCCATTCTCACCGGCGGCACCGTGATCTCCGAGGAAACCGGCATGGCGCTGGAGAAGGCCACGCTGGAGGATCTGGGCACCGCCAAGAAGGTCCAGGTCTCCAAGGAGAACACCACCATCATCGACGGTGCCGGCCGCAAGGAAGACATCGAGGCCCGCGTCAAGCAGATCCGTGCCCAGATCGAGGAGGCCACCTCCGACTACGATCGCGAGAAGCTGCAGGAGCGCGTGGCCAAGCTGGCCGGCGGTGTGGCCGTGATCAAGGTCGGTGCCGCGACCGAGGTCGAGATGAAGGAGAAGAAGGCCCGCGTCGAGGACGCGCTACATGCCACCCGTGCCGCGGTCGAGGAAGGCGTGGTGCCCGGTGGCGGCGTGGCGCTGATCCGGGCGCGTGCCGGCATCGCCGAACTCAAGGGCGACAACCACGATCAGGACGTCGGCATCGACATCGCCCGTCGTGCGATGGAAGAGCCGCTGCGCCAGATCGTCAGCAACGCCGGCGAGGAGGCCTCGGTGATCCTGGCCAAGGTGCGCGACGGCGAGGGCAACTTCGGCTACAACGCCGGTACCGGCGAGTACGGCGACATGGTCGACATGGGTATCCTGGATCCGACCAAGGTCACCCGTTCCGCCCTCCAGAACGCCGCTTCGGTCTCCGGCCTGATGATCACCACCGAGTGCATGGTGGCCGAGCTGCCGAAGGAAGAGAGCGCCGCAGCGGCGCCCGACATGGGCGGCATGGGCGACATGGGCGGCATGGGGATGATGTAATCGCCGCGCCAGGGCCCTGCAGGAAAACCCCGCTTCGGCGGGGTTTTTCTTTGGGGGCAAAGCGTCATCGCGCTGCGGTCCCCGGCGATGGTGCGATACGGGACAGGCGGGTCGGGGGTCAGCGGATTACCAGGAAGAAGGCGCCATCGCCGCGCTGGATGTTGAGCAACAAGGTGCCGTTCGGCCGTCGCGGCACCTGTTCCAGATCCTCGAGACGACGGATCGGTCGGCGGTTGAGGGAAACCAGGCGGTCGCCCGGCAGCAGTCCGGCCCGCGCCGCCGGACTGCCCGGTTCGACCGACTGGACCACCACGCCGGCGGTGGCCGGATCGGTCAGCCCCGGCTCGATCTCCGCCAGCACGGCGCCGGCCAGTCGCCGGTCGATGCGCGCGCCGTCGAGGGTGCTGACCCGTGGCGCCTCGATGCGGGCGGTGAAGGTTCGCCGCTTGCCGTTGCGCAGCACCTCGATCCGCACCTCGTCGCCGACCCGCAGCAGGCCGATGCGGTTGCGCACGTCGGCGGTGTCCTCGATGGCACGGTCATTGATGGCCAGCAGGATGTCGCCGGGGCGCAGGCCGGCACGGTGCGCGGGGGAATTTTCGACCACGTCGGCAATGACGGTGCCGCGGCGCTCGGCGGGCAGGCCAAAGGCCTCGGCCAGTTCCGGCGTCAGGTCCTGCACCAGGATGCCCAGCCGCCCGCGGCGCACCTCGCCATGTTCGATGAGCTGGGTCATGATGGCGCGCGCCATGTTGACCGGGATGGCGAAGCCGATACCGACGTTCCCGCCGCCCGGGGCGATGATGGCGGTGTTGATGCCCACCAGCTCGCCACGCAGGTTCACCAGCGCCCCGCCGGAATTGCCCGGATTGATGGAGGCGTCGGTCTGGATGAAATCCTCCAGGCCCTCGATGCCCAGGCCGCTGCGTCCGAGCGCGCTGACGATGCCCGAGGTGACCGTCTGCCCGAGACCGAAGGGATTGCCGATGGCCACCACGAAGTCGCCGACCCGCAGCCGGTCGGAATCGGCCAGGGGCAGGGCGGTGAGCCGCTGCGCCGGGATGCGGATCACCGCGATGTCGGAGTCGGGATCGCTGCCGATGAGTTCGGCGTCGAACTGGCGTCCGTCGCTGAGCATCACCCGGATGCGGTCGGCGTTGGCGATCACATGATGGTTGGTGATCACGTAGCCGCGCTCGGCATCGACCACCACGCCCGAGCCCAGGCTCTGGGTCGGCCGCCGCAGGGGCCGGTCGGGCAATTCGAAGAAACGGCGAAAGAAGGGGTCACTGAACAGGGGGTTCTGCCGCAGCCGCACATGGCCGACGGTGGCGATGTTGACCACCGCCGGCGTGGTGCGCTCCAGCATGGGGGCCAGGGTCGGCAACGGCTCTCCGCCGACAGCCACCGGCAGGTGGGCGGACGCCGGTGCACCGAGGACCAGGAGGGCCAGCAGCCACAGTGCTGTCGTCAGCGGCCGGTTGTTGCCCCCCATGCTCAGTCGTGTCCCACCTCGATGCGCCGCATGCGGCCGCGTTCCGACTTGGGCAGGGTGACGGTCAGCACGCCGCGGCGGTAGCGGGCGCGGGCACGACTGTCGTCGACCTCGGTCGGCAACGGCACCGCGCGTTCGAAGGCGCCATAGGCGCATTCCATGAGCTGGAAGCGTCCCTCGTCGGTCTCGCGCCGGATGTGTTTCTCGCCGCGCACGACCAAGATGTTGTCGAACACGCTGATGTCAAAGTCGTCCGCCTCCATTCCGGGCACCTCGATGCGGACCCGGATCTCGTCCGGGGTCTCGCGGATCTCGGCCGGCAGCAGACCCCAGCTTGCCGTCTGGCTGATGAGCTGGTCACCCGCCGTCTGCAGGTTGTCCTCCCGGCGCGCCGGACGGAAGCGGGTCAGCGCCAGGCCCGCGCGCTCGCGCAGCGCGCGCCAGCCCTCGGTCAGCCAGTCCCAGCCCTCGGACAGACCCTGGCGAAGTTCCTGCAAGGTACTCATCGCGACCTCCTTGAGTCTCTGTGTTGCGGGTTCAGTCTTGGCCGAGCTGGCATTCCAGCAGCCGCACCCGGGTGCGCAGCCGGGCCAGTTCGTCGAGCAGTTCCAGCGCCAGCGCCGCGCCGGCCAGGTTCACTCCCAGGTCCTGTTGCAGGCGCAGGGCCGTGCGCACGCGCTTGAGGCTGGTGGCCGGGAAGCGCCAGCTCGACGGCGTGGTGCCGCGGGGCGTGAGCATGCCCTGCTCGACCATTTCGACCAGCGCCTCGGCATGCAGGTCGCAGGCGGCGCACAGGTCCCGCAGGGTGAGCTCGGTCGCTTCGTCCAGAAGCGTCAACACGACATCAGGCGACACCACGGTAGGCCTCCAGTTCCTCTCTGGGATTGAACGGAATCTCGCGCGCCATCTGTTCGAACAGGGCGCGACCCTTGTCGTCGAGTTTCCGCGGTACCACGATCTTCAGCACCACGTACTGGTCCCCGGGCGTCTTGCCGGGCAGGCCGCGGCCCTTGAGGCGCAGCTTCTGGCCGGACTGCGATCCGGCGGGGATCTTCAGGTCCACGCGGCCACCCAGCGTGGGCACCTGCACCCTGGCGCCGAGCGCGGCCTCCCAGGGTGCGACCGGCAGGGTCAGATAGACATCGCGGCCTTCGACCTGATAGAGGGGGTGCGGCTCGAACTCGACCTCCAGGTACAGATCCCCTGCCGGACCACCCTCGATGCCGGGCGCGCCCTGGCCGGCCAGGCGGATCTGCTGGCCGGCGGCGATGCCCTTTGGAATCTTCACCTGCAGGGTGCGCTTGCGCAGGGTGACATGGCCATCCGGCGTCAGTTCCGGAACCTGAAGCTGGATGCTGCGCGTCGCGCCCTGGTAGGCGTCCTCGAGCCGGATGAGGATCTTCGCGTGATGATCCTCGCCCTTGAAACTGCGGCGCCGGCGTCGGCCACCGGTGTGGAAGTGGGCGCCCCGGCCACCGAACAGGGATTCGAAGAACTCGCTGAACTGGGCGGCATCGGCGTCGGTGAAGCCGCCGCCGCTGAATTCGAAGCCGGCATCCCAGCCGGGCGGCGGCTGGAAATCCTGGCCCTCGCGCCAGCGGCTGCCGAGCTGGTCGTAGGCGGCACGCTTTTCGGGGTCCTTGAGGACCTCGTAGGCCTCCTTGACTTCCTTGAAGCGCGCCTCGGCATCGGGCTCGCTGCTCACGTCCGGATGATACTTGCGCGCCAGCTTGCGGTAGGCGCGCTTGATCTCGTCCTGGGTGGCATCGCGCTTGACGCCCAGCGTTTCGTAATAGTCCTTGAATTCCATGCGGCGGTCCGGTCAGTCAGGGTTGCAGGTACCCGCCCCGCCGCAGTGCGGCAGGGCAGGTGTCCCGGTTCGGGTCCAGGCCGGGCTCAGCTTTCGACCTGGATGCGGCGCGGCTGGACCTTCTCGTGCTTGGGGATGATCACCTCCAGCACGCCGTTCTTCGCCTTGGCGCTGATCTTGTCGGCATCGGCGGTATCGGGCAGGCTGAAACGGCGGAAGAAGCTGCCGCGCACGCGCTCGATGCGCTTGTAGCCCTCGCGCTCTTCCTTGTTCTCGCTCTCGCGCTCGCCCTTGATGGTGAGAATGCCGTCCTCCATGCTGACATCGATCTTGTCGGGGTCGACGCCCGGGATGTCGGCATGGATCACGAAGCGATCCGCCTCTTCCTTGATGTCGACGGCCGGCACCCAGTCCGCGGTGCTGGTTTCCTTGTCGCCCTCGGCCAGCGCCCGGCGCGGGTCGAAGAGCTGGTCGATCTCCTTGTGCAGCTGGTTCAGCAGCCCCCAGGGTTCGTAGCGTACGACGTTCATGGTCTTGCCCTCCTTGAGTCTCTGGATTCGGTTCGGTTTGACGCCTATATGGGAACGCCCGCGCCAGGCATCAAGGGGTTGGCGTGGCATCCGCTGCAGATTGGAGCCGTCCGGCCCCGGGGGTGCGGGGAAAAGCATGATTCGTGCCACAATATGTTGGGGTGGCCGCTCAGCGGTGGACAACCCTGTGCATAACTTGTTGATACACGGTTGATTCATAACTTACTGTAATTTAAGTATAAAAAATAGCTGTGCGGCATGTTGACAGGGCACCGGGCGCCACCTACTCTATGCTTGTCACCACAATATCTTGTGGTCGAGCATCGGTCGCCAGCCGGGCGTGGAAAGAACAGCCGGTACGCGATTCGGGTGCCCCACCCGTCGGAAAACCATCAAGAGGGAACCAGGAGGTTCGATGAAGACAGCACACCTCGAGGCCGTGTCCAATGGCTGCGCGGAGATTCCGCTGCAGGATGCATCGCTGGATATCTGGGACAAGAAGTACCGGCTGAAGACCAAGGAGGGTGTGGCCGTCGATCAGGACATCGATGGAACCTGGCAGCGCGTCGCCCGGGCACTGGCCGAGGTGGAGCAGACGCCCGAACTGCGCGAACACTGGTACGAACAGTTTCTCTGGGCCCTGCGCCGCGGCGCCATCCCCGCCGGCCGCATCACCTCCAATGCCGGCGCCTGGGAGCACAAGCCGGCGACCTCGACCATCAACTGCACCGTCTCCGGCACCATCCGCGACTCCATGGACGACATCCTCGAGAAGGTCCATGAGGCAGGGCTGACATTGAAGGCCGGTTGCGTGGCGCCCGGCACCCAGGTGGTGACCGAGCATGGTCTGGTGACCGCCGATGAAGCCGTGCGTGACAGGCACGAGCGGATCCTTGCCTATGACAAGGCAAAGGGACGTTTCGAGATGCGGCGCATCGAACGTCATCTGACAACCCACGTGCCGCAGACCGAGAACATCGAGATCCGCTCCAGTGGCACGGTGCTCAGAACCTCCATCAAGCACCCGGTGCTGGTGTATCGGGAAGACAGGCTGCATTGGGTGCGGGCCGACGAGGTGAGTGAAACGGATGCCCTGGTGCATCACCAGCTGCCCTGGCGGGCAGCGGCATCGCGCGCCGACGAGGCCTGGTTCGCCGGGGCACACCTGGGCGATGGCAGTGCCTACGAAAAACACTACAACTACCGCGACAGCCGCCGGACCTGGGCGCGGCGGGCGCGGATTGCCGGCCGCCGCCTGGTGTTCAAGATTCGCGCAGCCGAGCGCGAAGTGGCGGAACGTTATGCCGCATTTTTCCGTGCCTTTTGTGGCAGCCAGGCGCGGGTGGTGGCCACGGCCACACCCAACGGCACACCCGTCTGGGACTACAGGGTTTCCAGCTTTGCAGCCAGCCGCGCCGCCGAACTGATCGACGACCAGCTCGGCAGGAAGTGCGATAACCTGCAGGTGCCCGCCTGGATAGCCCGGCATCCCGAACGGCATTTCCTGCCTTTCCTGGCCGGTCTCATCGACACGGACGGCACGGTGAGCACCGAAGGCGGCAGTGTGACCCTGGCCACGCGCAACCACGCCTTTGCCGAGTCGCTCCAGTCCCTGCTGGGGTTGTTCGGCGTGCATGCCGCCATCACCCGCCGCAAGCCGCGCAGCCACTGTTACCAGGGCAAGGTGATCCACGATCATGGTGGTGCCATGCTCAAGATCTCGGATTCAGCCTTCCTGCAGGAAGTTGCGCGTTACATGGCCGACAGCGGCAAGCGGGATCGTATCCGCCGGCATGCCAGCCAGGCAGGGCAGTACGACCGCTATGTCATGAGCCGGGCGCTGCGCGAGGCGCTGGAAGCCGAACAGGCCGGGCTGGGCCATGCAGAACGCCAGTCGCTGGGTTTCTATCACGGCTATCATCGTGCCCCGGTGGTCAGCCGCGTCTGGCTGGACCGCTGGGAGGCACGGTTCCCCCATTTGCGCGAGGCCATCGGCTTTGTGCGTACCTTGCGCCCCGTGGAAGGCATCCGTCGCAACCTGGATCTGCCCGAGACCTTCTACGACTTCACGGTGGAGAAACACAACAACTACCTGGCGGGCAACCACGGCCTGATGGTGATTCACAACTGCGGCATCGGCTACGAGTTCTCCACCCTGCGCCCCAAGGGGGCCTATGTCGCCGGTGCCGGTGCCTACACCTCGGGGCCGCTGTCGTTCATGGATATCTACGACAAGATGTGTTTCACGGTGTCCTCCGCCGGCGGCCGCCGTGGCGCGCAGATGGCGACCTTCGACGTTGGCCATCCGGACGTGATGGACTTCATTCGCGCCAAGCGCGAGGACGGCCGCCTACGCCAGTTCAATCTCAGCCTGCTGATCACCCGCGACTTCATGGAGGCGGTCAAGGCCGATGCCGACTGGCAGTTGGCCTTCCCGCTGACCCCCGCGGAGCTGGAGGTGGAACGGCTTGATCTCGACAACCCCGAACAGGTCATCTGGCGAAGCTGGCCGAGCAACGACGGCTATGTCACCGACGACCAGGGGCGGGTGGCCTGCAAGGTCTACCGCACCGTGCCCGCGCGCCGGCTGTGGGACATGATCATGGCGTCGACCTACGATTTCGCCGAACCCGGGTTCATCCTCATCGACAAGGTCAACGAGATGAACAACAACTGGTTCTGCGAGAACATTCGCGCCACCAATCCCTGTGGCGAACAGCCGCTGCCGCCCTACGGTTCCTGCCTGCTCGGTTCCGTGAACCTGACCAAGTTCGTGATCGACCCCTTCACGGAAAATGCCCGTTTCGACTGGGAAGAATTCCGCAAGGTGGTCGGCGTGTTCACGCGCATGCTGGACAACGTGGTGGAGATCAACGGTCTGCCGCTGGACGGTCAGCGCGACGAGATCATGCGCAAGCGCCGCCACGGCATGGGCTTTCTCGGCTTGGGCTCGACGCTCACCATGCTGCGCATGAAGTACGGCGACGCCGAGTCGCTGGAATTCACCGAGCGCGTGTCGCGCGAGCTTGCGGTCGAGGGCTGGCGGCAGGCGCTGGAACTGGCGCGCGAGAAGGGTCCGGCGCCGATCATGGAAGAGGAGTTCACTGTCACCGAGGAAATGCTGGCCGCGCGCCCCGAAATGCGCGAGGACGGCTGGAAGGTCGGCGACCGGGTGCAGGGCAAGCTGCTGCATGCGCGCTACAGCCGCTACATGCAGCGGGTCGCCGAGGTCGAGCCCGATCTGGTGCAGGAGCTGGCGCTGGTCGGTGCCCGTTTCACGCACCACTCCTCCATCGCGCCGACCGGCACCATTTCCCTGTCGCTGGCCAACAACGCCAGCAATGGCATCGAGCCCTCGTTTGCCCATCATTATTTCCGTAACGTGATTCGCGAGGGTCGCAAGACCAAGGAAAAGGTGCCGGTGTATTCCTTCGAGTTGCTGGCCTACCGGCATCTGGTCAACGGCGAGGCCATGCCGTACGCGGACGATCCGGACAAGGCCCTGCCCGACTACTTCATTACCGCCGACGACATCACCCCGCGGGCCCATGTCGATATCCAGGCGGCGGCCCAGAAGTGGGTGGATTCGAGCATTTCCAAGACGGCCAACGTGCCCACCGACTATCCCTACGAGGACTTCAAGGATATCTATCTCTATGCCTATGAGCAGGGCCTGAAGGGTTGCACCACCTTCCGCTTCAACCCGGAGGCGTTTCAGGGTGTGCTGGTCAAGGAGAAGGATCTGGAGAACACCACCTACGTGTTCGTGCTCGAGGATGGTTCGAAGCTCGAGGTCAAGGGCAACGAGGAGGTCGAGTACGACGGCGAGGTGCACACCGCCGCCAATCTCTACGATGCCCTCAAGGAGGGGTATTACGGCAAATTCTGATCCCGTTGCCGGCAGGGCACGGGATCCCGGCAAGAGGTTCCAGGAACATGACCATCAGAATCGAGAAGAAGATCGTCGATTACAAGGTCCGCAAGGACGAGGAAGAAGAGGCCGGTGCGGCAGAGGCGCCCGTTGCCGGGGCGCCGCCGCAGGAAGACAAGGTGGTCCAGCTCACCGAGAAGCTGGAGCGTCCGGAAATGCTGCTGGGCTCCACCTACAAGATCAAGACGCCGCTGTCCGAGCATGCGCTCTATGTCACCATCAACGACGTTATCCTCAATGCCGGCACCGAGCATGAGCTGCGCCGTCCCTTCGAGATCTTCATCAATTCGAAGAACATGGACCACTTCCAGTGGATCGTGGCGCTGACACGGATCATCTCGGCGGTATTCCGCAAGGGGGGCGACGTGACCTTCCTGGTCGAGGAGCTGCGCTCGGTGTTCGACCCGCGCGGCGGCTACTTCAAGAAGGGCGGCAAGTACATGCCCTCGCTGGTGGCTGAGATCGGCGATGCCATCGAATGCCATCTGCGCATGATCGGCCTGCTGGCCGACGAGGGGCTGGACGAGCACCAGCAGCGGCTGATCGCCGAGAAGCGCGCCCAGTACGAGGCCTCGGTCAAGGCCGCCGAGGCCAGCGAATCCGGGGAGTTCCCGGATGGAGCGCAACTGTGTCCCAAGTGCAACACCAAGGCGGCCATCCAGATGGACGGCTGTCTGACCTGCCTCAACTGCGGCGAATCCAAGTGCGGTTGAGCGGGGTCAAGTTTCCGGCGGGGCAAAGGGTGTAGGATAGCGTTGTCGGTCCGGCGGCTGGGATCGGCAGCGGTTCAGCAAACGAGGGGACCCGGGCATTCCGGGCAAGGTGGGTCAGGGTGAGCAGGGCGAGAAGAACCATGTTGCTTCAGCAAAGGCCGATACCCGGCTACTGGTATACCAACATCGTCGGTCAACTGGTCCAGGTGCGGGCGGTCATGTATTCGCGGGGCCGGATCAGTTGCGTGGCGCTTGAATACGCCAGCGGCAAGCGGGATTACATCGATCTCGACGGCTGGTACTACCTGGATCTGGCGTTGCATTCACCGCGCATCGAGCGTCGCGAGCGGGTCCGCGACGTCTGATCCCGCACGGGCGTGCGGGCGCCGGCGAGCCGCGCGGCCGGCGCTTCCCTTTGCCCCGGAACCTCCCCCTGCCTGACGATTTCTCGATGTCTGAAGCGCCCCTGACTCTCCAGGGCCCCGCCGGGCCGCTGGAGGCCCGCTTGCTGTTGCCGGAGGTGCCACCGCTGGGCGTGGCGGTGGTCTGCCATCCGCACAGCCTGCACGGCGGCAGCCTCGGCAACAAGGTGGTGCATCAGACGGCGGCCACGCTGGGGCACAAGGGGTTCGCGGTGTTGCGCTTCAACTTCCGCGGTGTGGGTGCGAGCGCCGGTGCGTTCGACGCGGGCGTGGGCGAGACTGAGGATCTGCTCGCCGCCTGCGCGGCCGTGCGCGCGCGTTTCCCTGGAGTGGAACTCTGGCTGGCGGGTTTCTCGTTTGGCGCCTATGTGGCCCTGCGCGCCGCCCCGGCCTGCGCCCCGGCGCGACTCATCACCCTGGCGCCGCCAGTGAATCTGTTCGACTTCGATGCCCTGCCGGCGCCAGGCTGTCCCTGGTTGCTCGTGCAGGGTGAAGACGACGAGCTGGTGCCGGCGGCGGCCGTCCGTCGCTGGCTGTCAGGGCAGGCGCGGGCGGTCGATGCACGTTTCCTGCCCGGGGTCGGCCATTTCTTCCATGGTCGGCTCAACCTGCTGCGTCAGACGCTGGAGCAGGCGCTGTTCGACTCCAGCTGACGGCGCGCGTGCCGGAACACCGCCGTTGCGGATTCGAAGGTCCGGGCCAGGGTGCGGTTGTCCACGATCGCGGTCCAGTACAGGGGTCGGCCGCGCGGGTCGGCCACGGGGCGGGCGGTGATGGAATGGCCCGCGATCTGTCGTCTCACTGATGTTGCCATCGCTTTCTCCCCCTCGGTGGCCACCTCGCCTCGGGGGGCGGGCAGGCCTGTTCTCGAAACCTCTGGATCAACTCTAGCAAGGGCCATGCCGGCCCCATCGGGTTGGATGGTTTGTCAATATTTTCAAATCGTTGGGGCGAGGTTGGGGTTCGGTGGTGGCGGGGCGTGTCAGATCTTTCGACATCCGGCGCTGGAAGTTATGTGGTAACCCGTTGTCTTTCAATTGTCTTCCGGGCGCGGCCTGTTGCCCACGCGGAGGCGGAAAACCTTACAGTCGCGTGATCGCTTGCGGCCGGATGCATCATTGGCCGGAACAGGGTCCATCTGGTTATCATGAGGCACCTTTTGTCGCGGGACCGTATGTGGGCGTCATGCCACAGCTCATCGCCCAGACTGAAACCGCCGCCGTCGATGCCGGGCGCGAGGACGTCACGTCCATGTATGCCGCGCACTTCGGCATCGAGGGCCGCCCGTTCTCGATTGCCCCCGATCCGCGCTTTCTCTACCTCAGCGACCGCCATCGCGAGGCGCTGGCCCACCTGCTGTTCGGACTCAACGAGGGCGGTTTCGTGCAGCTTACCGGCGAGGTGGGCACGGGCAAGACGACCCTGTGCCGGGCCCTGCTGGAACAGATTCCGGAACGGGTCGATGTCGCCCTGTTGCTCAATCCGCGTCTCGATGCCCTGGAACTGGTCGCGGCCATCTGCGACGAACTGGGCGTGGCCGAGCCCGAGGACCCGCGCAGCCTGAGGCAGCGGGTAGATGCGCTCAACCGTCACCTGCTGCGCACCCATGCCGAGGGCCGGCGCACGGTGGTGATCATCGACGAGGCTCAGAACCTCGATCCGGGCGTGCTGGAACAGGTGCGGCTGCTCACCAACCTGGAGACGGCCGAGGAAAAGCTGCTGCAGATCATCCTGATCGGCCAGCCCGAGCTGCGGGCCCTGCTGGCCTGCCCCGAGCTGCGGCAGCTCGCGCAGCGCATCACCGCCCGTTATCACCTGGAGCCGCTGGACGCGGAGGAGACGCGCGGCTATGTGCGTCACCGGCTGCGCGTGGCCGGTTGTACGCGACCGCTGTTCAGCCGCCCAGCACTGGCGCGTATCCACCGCCTCACCGGGGGCATACCGCGGCTGATCAACATTCTGTGTGACCGGGCCCTGCTCGGCGCCTATGTCGAGGACGCCGATCGTGTGGGCCTGCGCATCCTGTCGCGCGCGGCGCGCGAGGTCTTGCCGCCGACACAGGCCCCTGTTCCGGTGACCCGGCGCTGGTCCTGGCTGCTGGTTCTCGGTGGGGTGCTGCTGGGGACGGCCGTGGCGGCGGCCTGGTGGTATCGGGATCGCCCGGCGCCGGGTCCGATGGCAGACACGGCGGCAGTACCCGAGCCTCCGGCCCGCCTGAGCGCGCCCGCGATCGTCCCTGAATCCGCCTCCCTCGAACCGGCGCTGTCGCCGCCGCCGGGGATCGATAGCAGCGAGCTGCTCGCCGCCGCGGCGGAGCGTCCCGATGCTGCCTGGGCAGCCCTGTTTCGCGACTGGGGCTATGCGCTCCCCGAGGGCTTGAGCGGCGAGGCGGCGTGCCGCCGGGCCGAGGCCGCGGGCCTGCGCTGCCTCGCCGGGCGTGGTGCCTGGCAGCAGTTGCTGCAGTTCGATCGCCCCGCGCTGCTCTGGCTGCGTGACAGGCAGGGTGCCGAACATCCCGTGCTGCTGCGCGCGGTGCAGGGCGGGCAGGTGACACTCGAGGCTGGGGGCATGGAGGCGGTGTGGCCGCTCGACAATCTTTCCCGTCATTGGATGGGCCGCCATCTGCTGCTGTGGAGGCCGCTGGCGGAGGGTGCGGTATTGCGGCCGGGCATGCGCCGCCCCGCGGTGGCGGCCCTGCGCCGGGCGCTCATGCGGGGCGGGTTCGCGCCTGCCTCGACGACCGGTGATCCGCAGCGATTCGATGCGGAACTGGAGGCGGCGGTGCGCCGTTTCCAGCGCGAGCGGGGCCTGCGGGCCGATGGCATCGTGGGCGCACGGACGCAGATGAAGCTCAATGAGCTGCCGGGTGGGACAAGCGTGCCGCGCCTGCGTTCCGGGCCGGAGGGTTGACCATGTCCTATATCCTCGATGCGCTCCGCAAGTCGGAACAGGCGCGCAGCGGCAAGGTGACGCTGGACGCTGGCGTCTCCGCGCCCCGGGGCGCGGCCCCTCGGGGGCGCCCCTGGATGTGGATCGGCGCATCGCTGCTGATGGGGCTGATGGCCTGGGGCGGCTGGTGGCTGGGGCGCAGTGCCGCCCCAGGCCATCAGCCCCATCAGCAGCGATGCGCCGATCC
>NZ_JALTON010000034.1 GCF_027000115.1 Thiohalobacter sp.
GGGTGGAGGTGCTGATCGAGCGGGTGCTGGACAGGCGACGCGCGCTGGCCCACGTCCGGGCCAGCAAGTCGCCCCGGCCGGGCAGCGAACTGCGCCTGGAATCGGCGCTCGATGTGAGGGTGCTCGGTCGGGGCGATGACCTGTTCGAACTGGAATTTCCCGCCGGGCGCACGGTGCTGGAGTGGCTGGAGGCCCACGGACATGTCCCGCTGCCACCCTATATCGCGCGTGCCGACGACGCCGCCGACCGCGAACGCTACCAGACCGTCTATGCCCGCCGGCCGGGCGCCGTGGCCGCGCCCACCGCCGGCCTGCACTTCGACGACGCCATGCTGGAGCGGCTGGCGGCGCGGGGCGTGCGCACGGCGCGAGTCACCCTGCACGTCGGCGCCGGGACCTTTCAGCCGGTGCGCGTGGAACGGCTGGAGGATCACCGGATGCACGCCGAGTATCTGGAAGTGGACGAGACCGCCTGCGAGGCAGTGGCCGCGACGCGGGCCAGAGGGGGGCGCGTGGTGGCGGTGGGCACCACGGTGGTGCGCAGCCTGGAGACGGCGGCGGCCGACGGCGAGTTGCGGCCCTACCGCGGCGAGACCCGGCTGTTCATTCGCCCGGGTTACCGCTTCCGGGTGGTCGATGCCCTGCTCACCAATTTCCACCTCCCCGAATCCACGCTGCTGATGCTGGTCAGCGCCTTCGCCGGCCATGAGCACGTCATGCGTGCCTACCGTCATGCAGTCGAGCAGCGCTACCGCTTCTTCAGCTACGGGGATGCGATGTTTGTTGTGAGGCGTGAGGGGTGAGGCGTGAGGCGGTTGTTCTGTTCCGTGGCATTGTCAGCCGTGGGGTGAACAGGGCATGAAATTCGAGCTGATGGCGACCGACGGGGCCGCGCGGCGCGGCCGGCTGACCTTCCCGCGCGGGACGGTGGAGACGCCGGCCTTCATGCCGGTGGGTACCTACGGCACGGTCAAGGCCATGGCCCCGGAGGAGGTGCGGGCGACCGGGGCCGAGATCATCCTCGGCAACACCTTCCATCTGATGCTGCGGCCCGGTACCGGGATCATCCGGGCTCATGGCGACCTTCACGACTTCATGCACTGGGACGGCCCCATCCTGACCGATTCCGGGGGCTTCCAGGTGTTCAGTCTTGGCGACCTGCGCAAAATCACGGAAGAGGGCGTGCGCTTCCGCTCGCCGGTGGATGGCTCAATGGTGTTCCTGGGGCCGGAGGCGTCCATGGCGGTGCAGCGCGAACTGGGCTCGGACATCGTCATGATCTTCGACGAATGCACGCCCTGGCCGGCCAGCGAGCGCGAGGCCGAGGAATCCATGCGCCTGTCACTGCGCTGGGCGGCGCGGTCGAAGGCGGCGCACGGCGACAACCCGGCGGCGTTGTTCGGCATCGTGCAGGGCGGCATGTACCCGGCGCTGCGCCAGGCCTCGGTCGAGGGCCTGCTGGAGATCGGTTTCGACGGCTATGCCGTGGGCGGGCTGTCGGTGGGGGAGCCGGAGGCGGAGCGGCTGGCGGTGCTGGATGCGACCGTGCCGCGGCTGCCGGCCGAGCGGCCACGCTACCTGATGGGTGTGGGACGGCCGGAGGACATCGTCGCGGCGGTGCAGCGTGGCATCGACATGTTCGACTGCGTACTGCCCACCCGCAATGCCCGCAACGGTTACCTGTTCACCCACCAGGGCATCGTCAAGATCCGCAACAGCGCCCATCGCCGGGATACCGGGCCGCTGGACCCCCTGTGCGACTGCTACACCTGCCGCAACTACAGTCGCGCCTATCTGCACCATCTGGACCGCTGCAACGAGATCCTGGGCAGTCGGCTGAATACCCTGCACAACCTTCATTACTACCAGACCCTGATGCGCGGGCTACGTGCGGCCATCGCCGAGGGCCGGCTGGACGCCTTCGTCGCCGAATTCCACGCCCTGCGCGCCTGAGCCGCATATTGCACCCGGGCGGAAGCGGGCGGCCGGCAACCTGTTGTCCTGGTGGGCAATGAACCGGGTTGCCCGTGGCCCGGAGTACGATTTGTGCCCATCCGCTTCCTGCTGCGGCCCTGGCGGATTTTCGCTCGGCCTCGGGGGCGCTTCACTCAAGCCGTAGCGACGGCCACGGCTTGAGCGCCAGCCCGCCCCGAGCCCGGCAGCAAATCCGCCATCATCCGCAGCCCCTGGTGCAATATGCGGGCTAAGCCGGGGGCACGGAGCATTGACCCGGTGGCTGTGTCATAATACCGCCCGCTTCCCGGGTACCGGCTCCGACCGACCGGGAAGCCCCTTGAATCAGAACAGGAAAGAGAGCATTCCATGGCCAGTCTGACCGATTTCTTCATTGCCTCCGCCCATGCCGAGGGCGCCGCGCCGGCCGCCCAGCAGCCGGACCCGCTGATGAGCTTCCTGCCGCTGATCCTCATTTTCGTAGTCTTCTATTTCCTGCTCATCCGGCCGCAGCAGAAGAAGGTCAAGGAACACAAGGCCATGGTGGATGCGCTGAAGAAGGGCGACGAGGTGGTGACCAACGGTGGCCTGCTCGGACGGGTGACCGAAGTCGGCGAGAACTTCGTGCAGCTCAGGGTGGCCGACAACGTCGAGGTGAGGGTGCAGCGCCAGGCAGTGGCCGCGCTGATGCCCAAGGGCACCATGAAGGACGCACTCTGAGACTGGCTTGCACGGGCCGGGCGCGGTGCCCGGCCGCATCGGGTTTCCCATGATCAATCAATATCCCCTCTGGAAGTACCTGCTCATCCTGGTCGTGGTGCTGGTCGGCACCCTCTACGCCCTGCCCAACATCTACGGCGAGGATCCGGCGGTCCAGATCTCGCCCTCGCGCATGGAACAGGTGGACGAGAGCGTGCGCGCCAAGGTAGAGAGCACGCTGCAGGCAGCCGGCATCCAGCCCAAGTCCATCGAGCTGGAGAGCAACCGGCTGCTGGTACGCTTCCACGACACCGAAACCCAGCTTGCGGCGGCCGACCGCTTGCGGGAGGCGTTGGGCGAACGTTTCATCGTCGCACTCAATCTGGCCAGTGCCGAACCGGCCTGGCTGGAGGCGATTGGCGCCAGGCCCATGTATCTCGGCCTGGACCTGCGTGGCGGCGTGCATTTTCTGATGGAAGTGGACATGGAGGCGGCGCTGGAACAGTCGGAAAAGCGTTACGTCAGCGATTTCCGCAGCGTGCTGCGCAAACGTGACAAGCCGATCCGCTACATCACCATCGGTCGCCGCGGCCACGACATCGTGGCCCAGTTCCGTACCGAGGCCGATCGCGATGCGGCGCTGGAAGCGCTGCGCAAGGAATTCCCGGAACTGGAATACAGCACCCGAGAGGAGGGTGATCGCTGGCTTGTGGTGGCCCGCATCAGCGAGGCCGAGCAGCGTCAGATCCGTGACTTCGCGCTGCAGCAGAACATCACTACCCTGCGCAATCGCGTCAACGAGCTGGGCGTGGCCGAGCCAGTGATCCAGCAGCAGGGTGACAGCCGCATCGTGGTGCAGCTTCCCGGCGTGCAGGACACTGCGCGTGCCAAGGAGATCCTCGGTGCCACCGCGACGCTTGAATTCCGGCTGGTGGACGAGGGGCACGATCCCTTCGAGGCCGAGCGCACCGGGCGCATCCCTGCCGGCACCGAGCTGCTGCGCGAGCGCAACGGCACGCCGGTGCTGCTGGAGCGCCGTGTCATCGTGACCGGCGACCGCATCACCGATGCTGCCTCCGGTTTCGATCAGGATACCGGCGGCGCGGCGGTGTTCATCAATCTCGACGGCAAGGGCGCGGCGCAGATGACCGCCGGGACCCGCGACAATGTCGGCCGCCTGATGGCGGTGGTATTCATCGAGAACAAGGTGGAGACGCGCAAGGTCGACGGCGAGCTGGTCAAGGAGAAGCGCACCATCCGCGAGGTGATCAACATTGCCCGCATCCGCGAGCAGCTTGCCCGGCGCTTCCAGATCACCGGGCTGGATTCACCCGAGGAGGCGCGCAATCTGGCGTTGTTGCTGCGCGCCGGCGCGCTGGCGGCGCCCATCGAGATCGTCGAGGAACGGACCGTCGGCCCCAGCCTGGGCAAGGAGAACATCGAGCAGGGCTTCAACTCGGTGGTGATCGGCTTTGCCGTGGTGCTGGTGTTCATGGCGCTCTACTATCGGGTGTTCGGCTTGGTGGCCGATGTGGCGCTGGCCATGAACCTGGTGCTGATCGTGGCGGTACTGTCCATGTTGCAGGCGACGCTGACCCTGCCCGGCATCGCCGGCATCGTGTTGACCGTGGGCATGGCGGTGGACGCCAACGTGCTCATATTCGAGCGCATACGCGAGGAGTTGCGGGCCGGGAACAGCCCGCAGGCCAGCATTCATGCCGGCTACGAGAAGGCACTGTCGACCATTGCCGATGCCAATGTCACCACCCTGATCGCCGCGGTGGTGCTGTTCAGCTTCGGCACCGGGCCGGTCAAGGGCTTCGCGGTGACCCTGTCGATCGGCATCCTCACCTCCATGTTCACCGCCATCATGGGCACCCGCGCCCTGATCAACCTGATCTATGGCGGCAAGCGGATCCAGCGCCTCGCCATATAGCCCGAAAATTGCACGAAGCCGCTGAGATCCGGAAGCACGCTCATGGGTACCAAGAACATTTTTCGTACAGCAGCAGGCAACGGTTTGTTACCGTACCGCTCTGCCGGCGTCTGCACGCCTGGCGCGCCCGATCGCACCGCTCTTCACTCGAACCGTAGCGAAAGCTACGCTTTTCGCTCCAAAGCGGCACGCTCGAACACGCCAGACGCACATCCATCCGGCAGCTTCGTGCAACTTTCGGGCTAGGCAGAAGGAAAGCAACATGCGCATCCTGAGCGGCAATACCTCCATCGACTTCATGGGCAAGCGGCGCCTGGCGCTGGTCCTGTCCACGGTCGTGATCCTGGCCTCGCTGGCTTCCCTGTTCACCCAGGGCCTGAAGCTCGGCATCGACTTCACCGGCGGCACCCTGATCGAGGTCGGCTATGCCGAGCCGGTGGACCTGGCCGGGGTTCGCAAGGCCCTGGCCGAGGCCGGTTTCCCTGATGCGCAGGTCCAGCACTTCGGTTCGTCGCGGGACGTGCTGATCCGCATTGCGCCGCGCGAGTCGGAAAGCAGTGCGGAGCTGTCGAGCAGGCTGCTGCGTGCCCTGCAGGCACGGGGCGCCGAGCTGGAGATGCGCCGGGTCGAGTTCGTGGGGCCGCAGGTGGGCGAGGAGCTGACCGAAAAGGGCGGACTGGCGATGCTCTATGCCCTCATCGGCATCCTGATCTACGTTTCTCTGCGCTTTGAGTACCGCTTCTCGCTGGGTTCGGTGGCGGCGCTGGTTCACGACGTCGTCATCACCCTGGGCGTGTTCTCGGTGACGCAGATGGAATTCGATCTCACTGTGCTTGCGGCCATCCTGGCGGTGATCGGCTACTCGTTGAACGATACCATCGTGGTGTTCGACCGTATCCGGGAGAACTTCCGCAAGATGCGCAAGGGTTCCCCGGTGGAGGTGATGAATCGCTCCATCAACCAGACCCTGTCCCGCACCCTGATGACATCGCTGACCACGCTGCTGGTGCTGATCGCGCTGTTCGTGTTCGGCGGCGAGGTGATCCACGCCTTCGCCTTTGCGCTCATTGTCGGCATCCTGGTCGGTACCTACTCCTCGATCTATGTTGCCAGTACCGTGGCGCTGCATCTGGGTGTCAGCAAGCAGGATCTGATGCCGGTGAAGAAGGAAGGCGCCGAGGTCGAGGACCGGCCCTGACGAACGCCCCGGAGGCACAGCCATCCGGCAGCCTGGCGCAACCTTTGGGCCCGCCGATGTCCCGGTTTGCGCTGCGTTCCAGATGGGTAAAGGCGCGCAGCGACGTGCCCATCATGATTCAGCGGCATTTTGATGGGCACGGCCTTCCAAGCCTTTGCCCATCCACGGATTTTTGCAACGATTGGGTTTATCCACCCGATGCCGTTGCGGTCCCGCGCTCACCGGCGAGGCGGGCACGGTGGTTGTGCAGCCACTGGTCGAAGGCCGCCAGCAGTTCCAGCAGCCGCGTGTCGTAGAGACAGTAGTAGACGTAGCCCCCTCGGCGTTCCCCCTTGACCAGTCCCGCCTCACGCAGTGCGCGCAGGTGGAAGGACACGTTGGTCTGGCTGAGGCCGGTGGCCTCGACGATGTCGGACACCGGCACACACTCCAGGCCCATGCTCTTCAGAATCCGCAGCCGGTTGGGTTCGGCGAGAATCTTGAAGGTCTCGCCGAGGGACTTGACGTCCAGCTTTTTATATGCGTCAATGCTCATATGTGTATTTACTCATGTTGTGAGGCGTGAGTCCAGCAAGTTCTTGAGTTGCTGCCGGTTGTTTTCGTCCGATCGGCCACACGGAGGAGGCAATCAGATGTTTTTCAAGCAATTATCCACCAAAGAGGCGTCCCTGTCCTATCTTTTTGGCTGTGGTGGCAAGGGCCGTGCCCTGGCCGTGGATGTGGTTGCCGGTGACGAGGACTGGTTCGTGACGCAGGCCGAGGCGCAGCAGGTGACCATCACCCATGTCATCGAGACCCACGTCCATGCCGACCACTATTCGGGGGGCCGTGCGCTGGCCGAGCGCCTCGGCGCACAGTACTGTCTCCATGCCAGCGCGCAGGTCCGGTTTCCGTTCCACGCCCTGGCCGACGGCGACCTGATCGAGGCGGGCAACGTAAGCGTTCGCGTCCTGCACACGCCCGGTCATACCGAAGACAGCATCTGCCTGCTGGTGACCGACCGGCGCCGCGGCGAGGCGCCCTGGTTCGTGCTCACCGGCGATACCCTGTTCGTCGGCGCCGTGGGGCGTCCTGATCTCGCCGGTCGCGAGGTGGAGATGGCCGGGCGGCTGTTCGATTCCCTGCACCGGAAGCTGCTGGTGCTGCCCGACGAGACGGAGATCTTCCCGGCGCACCAGGCCGGCAGCGTGTGTGGCGCCGGTCTGTCGGGCAAGCCCTGTTCCACGCTCGGCTTCGAGCGCCGCTTCAATCCGTTGCTGGCGGAAACCGACCGCGATGCCTTCATCCACGCGCTGACGGCCGAGATCCCGCCGCGTCCTGCGGAGATGGAGCGCATCGTTGCCGCCAACTCGGGTGCCGCATGACCGACCTGCAACACGGCATCCGCGCCAACTGGCAGCAGTTCCTGCACCAACTGGTACAGGTGTTCTTCGTCGGCATGACCCTGGGCATGCTGCGCACCGTGGTGCCGGCGCTGGCCGAGTCCGAGTTCGGCGTGCCGCGCGGTTCCTTCATGCTGCTGGTCGCCTTCGTGGTGGCCTTCGGCTTCGTCAAGGGTGCACTCAACTTCGTCGCCGGCCGGCTGTCGGAGCGCCATGGCCGGCGCAAGGTGCTGATCTGGGGCTGGCTGGCGGCGCTGCCCATTCCGCCGATGATCCTGTTCGCGCCCGGCTGGGACTGGGTGGTGGCGGCCACCGTGCTGCTGGGCGTCAACCAGGGCTTCACCTGGTCCATGACCCAGACCGCCAAGCTGGATCTCACCCGCGCCGACCAGCGCGGCTTCACCATCGGCCTGAACGAGTTCTCCGGCTATTTCGGCGTGGCCGTCGCCGGTGTCATCACCGGCTATCTGGCAACGCACATGGGTCCGCGTTGGGCGCTGTTCCTCTTTGGTGCCGTCTGCATCCTGCTTTCGCTGGCGTTCACCCTGCTCTGGGTCAGGGACACACTGCCCTGGGCGCGCGCCGAGGCCGCCCGGCACGCGGCCGGTACCGCCACCGGGCCGCGCCCGCGGTTTCCGCAGAACGTCTCCGAGCGCCCGGGTACCGGAGAGATTTTCGCCCTGATGAGCTGGCGCGACCGGCGCATGGCCGCCTTTTCGCAGGCGGGACTGGTGGAGAAGTTCGTCGACGCCCTGGTATGGGTCTATTATCCGGTCTTTCTCTACAGCCGCGGGCTGGGGCTGGCGGACATCGGCTGGATCGTCGGCGTCTATGGTTTTGTCTGGGGCGGCTCGCAGTTCCTGACCGGACGCTGGTCCGACCGGGTCGGCCGGCGCCTGCCCATCGTCGCCGGCATGTGGCTGTGCGGAGCAGGCGTGATCATGATGCTGCCGGGGGAAGGCGTGCTGTGGTGGTCACTGTCGGCCGCGGTCACGGGCTTCGGCATGGCGCTGTTGTATCCCAATCTCAGCGCGGCCGTGGCGGACATCGCGCATCCCGACTGGCGCGGCTCGGCCATCGGCATCTACCGCTTCTGGCGCGACCTGGGCTATGGCGTCGGCGCGCTGGCGCTGGGTGCCGCCTCGCAGCTCAGCGGCCGGCTCGATACCGGCTTCTGGGTGGTCGGGATCAGCATGTTCGTCTCCGGCCTGCTGGTGTGGCTGCTGGCCGAGGAAACCCATCCCCGGCTCAATCCCGCCGACGACCGAGCCGTCCCCAAATCCTGAAAGGGTTCAGCGCGCCTTGCGTACCTCGTCCAGGGGGTCGGGGTCGTCCTCGCTGGGCAGGATGGTGCTGCACCAGCTGCTGCTACGCTCCTCGCAGCGGTCGGCATCCGCCCCGCGGATGGTGAGCGCCGCCCAGATGGAGGCGGCGACCCAGAGCCCCAGCCCCAGCAGTGCGACCTGCGGACCCGTGCCCTCGGCAGGGCCGCCCCAGATCAGTCCGTACAGGATGCCGACGATTCCGGTGAGCCAGAACACGCCAATGGGCGCGGCACAGCAGCCGGCACAGCCATAGCGACAGGCGGCGAAGGGGGGTACGAGAAGAACGAGCAATGTTTTCGGCATTGGCGCCTCTCCGGACCCGGCGATTGGGGTCTGCCGGTGTGGCGGCGGGCCGACGACCATTCGGTTGCGCGACCTGCCGCCATGCGCCCGACCGACAGTCTCGACCGGTTCCTCTGCAGTGGCTACAACGTTCCGGTACCCGCGGGTGACCGGAGGATCATGGTTGTTTCGCTCTCGTGTATATCACATTTGCCCGGACAGGCAAATGCGGGTCAGGCGCGCAGCCCGGTGCGACGGAAGGGCAGGACGGTGGCAGCGGGTGGTTCGGCGGCGGCCGGGACGGCGGGCTCGATGCCCAGGATCTCGACGCTGCCCTGGAAATCCAGGCCCTTGATGGCGGCCAGTTCCTCCAGCCCCCCGAGGACATCGCGCATGGTCAGTTCGAGCTCGCGCCCGGCCTGATCCATGTTACGCAGCTCGTTGTCCTTGCGATGAAAAGCCATGCTTCCGGACCTCCGCGGAGGGTTACGGGCAGTGGCCTGCCCTTGCCCCCTGATAGCGGCGCGGGCGTCGTGGAACTTGAGTCGCTCGTCAGGCGCTCAGCGCGGGCGTGAGGTGGGGCCGGATCTTCTTCACCAGCAAGGCGAACATGCGCGGATTGCCACCGACGATGTTGCCGCTGCGCAGGTAGTTGTCGCCGCCCTGGAAGTCGCCGACGATGCCGCCGGCCTCCCGGATCAGCAGGGCGCCAGCGGCCATGTCCCAGATGTTCAGGCCGATTTCCCAGAAGCCGTCCAGGCGACCGGCCGCCACGTAGGCAAGATCCAGTGCCGCCGAACCGGGCCGGCGGATGCCGGAGGTTTCCAGCAGCAGGTCGCGGAACATGCCCAGGTAGGCATCGAGATGATCGTGGTGCTTGAACGGAAATCCGGTGCCCAGCAGCGCGCCCTCCAGGCTGCTGCGCCGGGCCACGCGGATGCGCCGGTTGTTGAGCTGGGCGCCTTCCCCGCGGCTGGCGGTGAACAGCTCTTGGCGCAGCGGATCATAGACCACGCCCTGTTCCAGTCGCCCCTTGTGACTGAGCGCAATGGATACCGCGAACTGGGGAAAGCCGTGCAGGAAGTTGGTGGTGCCGTCCAGCGGGTCGATGATCCAGCGGTACTCGCTGTCGGCGGCATGCTCGCCCGATTCCTCGGCCAGGATGGCGTGGTCGGGGTAGGCCTTGCGCAGGATGCGGATGATGGCCTCCTCGGCACGCCGGTCGACCTCGGAGACATAGTCGTTGCGGTCCTTGCTGGCCACCGTCAGTTCGTCGAGCCGGTCGACGTGGCGCACGATGACGTCGCCGGCTGCCCGGGCGGCGCGCACGGCTATGTTGAGCATGGGATGCATGGTTGCGAAATCCAGGGAGCCTGCCGGAAAGGGCGGCAAGGATAGCAGAATCGCCGGGGCGGTTCGACAGCGTGGCGGGCGTCAGTCCGGTCCGGCGCGACGGGCCAGGGTCTGTCCCATGCGCACCGGCGCGCCCGCGGTGATGGCCGGGTCCAGCGTCGCGGCGCCCGGCGGGAACAGCACGATCACCGTCGAGCCCATGTTGAAACGACCGAGTTCGGCGCCGCGGGGCAGGCGGACCACGCCCTCGCCCTCGGCGGGATAGTCCCTGCGCCGGATGCGCCAGCCGTGCGGCGGGGTTTCCAAACCGCTCCAGACGGTTTCGATGGCGGACACGAACAGGGCACCGACCGCGATCAGGGCGACGGGACCGGCATCGGTCTCGAACAGGCAGGCCAGCCGCTCGTTGCGTGCGAACAGCCGCGGGACCCGGCGCACGGTGTGTGGTGCCACGCTGAACAGGCGCCCCGGCACATACAGGGTGTGGTCGAGACGGCCGTCGCAGGGCATGTGGATGCGATGGTAGTCGCGCGGCGACAGGTAGAGGGTGGCAAAGCGGCCATTGCGGAAGCGTGCCGCCGTGTCCGGGTCACCGGCCAGCAGCTCGTCGAGACGGTAGTGCCGGCCCTTGGCCTGCAGCAGGCGGTCGTCGTCGATGGCGCCGGCCTCGCTCACCCGGCCGTCCACCGGGCAGAGGAAATGGTTCGGGTCCGGGTCCAGCGGCCGTGCGTCGGGACGCAGGGCGCGGGTGAAGAAGGCATTGAAGCAGGGATAGGCGTCGGGATCGGGGTCCAGGGCCTCGTCCAGGTTCACGCCATAGTGGCGCACCACGAAGCGGATCAGCAGGTTCTTCCACCAGCGTATCCGCAGCCGGGTGGCCCGGAGCACGATGCGCGACAGCGCATGGTGGGGCAGCAGGTACTGGGCAAGGACCAGCAGGCTCTCCAGCGGCGCGGCGCCGCGTTCGCCGGACATCAGTGGTGACTGTGACGGCTGTGGTCCGTGCCGCCGCCGCGACCCCTGCGTACCTCGAAGGTGACCGGCAGGCTTTCACCGTCGGCGAAGCGCAGCGTCAGGATGACGCGATCGCCCTCGGCCAACGCGCGCCGCGGACCGATCAGCATCAGATGAAGGCCGCCGGGCGCCAGGCGCAGCATGCCCTGTGCCGGGATCACCAGCGATGCCTGCGGCAGCATGCGCGCCATGCCGTTCTCGATCAGGGTGCGGTGCATTTCCACGCGCTCGAAGTCGTCGCTCTCGACCGCCACCAGCCGCCGCTCGCGATCCGATTCGTTGTGCAGCATGGCGAAGCCCGCGAGTACCCGCGCCGTGGGCGGGGCCTCGCGAATCCAGGGTGACATCGGGCGCAGGTCGCCGGCGGTCACGGACAGCGGCAGGCACATCAGCAGCAGGGCGAGCAGTCGGACGCTCATCGCAGGGCCTCGTGGTAGGAAAGAATCTCGGCCAGGTCGCCGGCCAGGGCCTCGGGGTCGTGGGGCGGCGTCATGATGGCGTGCAGCCGCGCCTCGGGATCGATCAGCAGCACCGCGGCGCTGTGGTCGACCAGGTAGCCGTCCCCTCCCTCGGAGCCGGCGACCTTCATGTACACCACGCCCAGCCGGCGGGTGAATTCCGTCAATGCCGCCGGGGTGCCGGTGAGACCGACGAAATCCTTGTTGAAATAGCGCACGAAGCGGCCGAGCTGTTCGCCGCGGTCGCGTTCGGGATCGACCGACACGAATACCACCCGCGGCGGGTCGCCGGGGTGCGGCAGCGCCGCCAGCCGATCGAGGGTGGCGTTCAGATCGGCCAGGGTCGTGGGGCACACGTCCGGGCAATGGGTATAGCCGAAGAACACCAGGTTCCAGTGGCCGCGGAAGTCCTCGGTGGTGAAGGGCCGGTCCTCCGCGTCGACCAGGCCGACGGCACCGATCGGCCGCGGTTCGGGCAGCAGGGTGGTGTGTCCACTCAGTGTCGGCGGGGGTGGCGGGCGGTCGAACCACTGCCAGGCCGCGAATCCGGCGGTCAGGGCCAGCAGCATCAGCGCCACGGGCAACAGTCGTTTGGACATGTTCATGGCGGCGGATTATTTCACAGCCCTCCGGTCCTGCCCAGTGCGCTGCGATGGGCTATGATGTCGCACCGATCCTGAGGTACCGATCCGAATGAGCGAAGCGATTCCTCCCGAGCTGCGTACTGCGCGCGATTTCCTGCGCTGGGGCGTCAGCCGGTTCCACGAACACGGGCTGGTGTTCGGCCATGGCACCGACAACGCCTTCGACGAGGCGCGGCTGCTGGTCACCCATGCCCTGCACCTGCCTTTCGGGGTCGACGATGCCTGGCTGGACGGCGCCCTGACCGCGGAGGAGCGCGCCGCGGTGCATGGCCTGCTGACGCGCCGCTTCCGGGAACGGATCCCCGCCGCCTACCTGACCGGCGAGGCCTGGTTTGCCGGCCTGCCGTTCGAGGTCACCCCCGAGGTGCTGATCCCGCGCTCGCCGCTGGCCGAGCTGATCGAGGCCCGGTTCGCGCCCTGGATCGATCCCGAGCGGGTCACGGACGCACTGGACCTGTGCACCGGCAGCGGCTGCATCGCCATTGCCACGGCCCTGCATCTGCCCGAGGCGCGGGTCGATGCCAGCGATGTCTCGCCGGCCGCGCTGGCGGTGGCCGCGCGCAATTGTGCCCGCCATGGCGTCACCGACCGGGTCCGGCTGGTCCAGTCCGACCTGTTCGCCGCCCTTGCTGACCGGCGCTACGACATCATTGTCAGCAACCCGCCCTACGTGGATGCCGGGGAGATGGCCGCGCTGCCGCCCGAGTACCGGCACGAGCCCGAGCTGGGGCTGGCCGCCGGCGGCGATGGTCTGGACCTGGTGCGCTGCATCCTGGCCGAGGCCGGGAGCCACCTGAACCCCGGCGGTATCCTGGTGGTCGAGGTGGGCAACAGTGCCGAGGCGCTGGCCCGGGCCTATCCTCGCCTGCCGCTGGTCTGGCTGGAGTTCGAACGGGGCGGGGAGGGCGTCTTCCTGCTCACGGCGGAGCAACTGGCCGAGCATCGGGCCGAGCTGGATGCGGCCCGAACGCCCGGCCGCTGCCCCCCGGGCTCGCTCTGAGGTGGGCGTGGCGAAGGAGCAGCGGGTTGCCTGTCCGTTGCCGAAACCGGGCCCGGCCGGCAACCAGGGCCGCACCGGAGCGGGTGTTGTCGGGGATGGCCGGCGGAGCGTCGGACCGGGTTGACGTAGATCATCCCGTCCTGTGCAGGATGGCGCTAGCATTTCTCCCGTAAATCCAGGGGCATTGAACCATGCAGCAGAGCCTCGAATTCGATTCCGAACTCATCCGCCGCTACGACACCAGCGGTCCGCGCTACACCTCCTATCCCACGGCGGTGCAGTTCACCGAGGCCTTCGGCGAGGCCGAGTACCGCGAGCGGGCACGGCGCAGCAACGAGACCGACACACCGGCGCCGCTGTCGCTGTACTTTCACATCCCCTTCTGCAACACCGTCTGCTTCTACTGTGCCTGCAACAAGGTGATCACGGCCAACCGCAAGCGCGCCCAGCCCTATCTGGATCACCTGTTCCGGGAGATCCGCATGCAGGGCGAGCTGTACGACCGCGATCGCCCGGTGGAACAGTTGCACTGGGGCGGCGGGACGCCGACCTTCATCAGCGACGAACAGATGCGGGCACTGATGGACGAGACCCGGCGTCATTTCGCGCTGCGTGACGACGACAGCGGCGAGTACTCCATCGAGATCGACCCGCGCGAGGCCGATGCCGGCACCATGGCGCTGCTGCGGGAACTGGGTTTCAATCGCATCAGCCTGGGCGTGCAGGACTTCGATCCGCGGGTGCAGCAGGCGGTCAACCGCATCCAGAGCGAGGAGGAGACCGCCGCCGTGCTGGAGGCCGCGCGTGCCGAGGGTTTCAAGTCGACCAGCATCGATCTCATCTACGGCCTGCCGCACCAGTCGGTGGACAGCTTCGCAGCGACCCTGGACAAGGTCATTGCCATGGGGCCGGACCGGCTGTCGGTGTTCAACTACGCCCACCTGCCCCAGATGTTCAAGACCCAGCGCCAGATCCGCGCCGAGGCGCTGCCCTCGGCCGACGAGAAGCTGGCCATCCTCGACTACACCATCGGCCGGCTGACAGAAGCCGGCTATGTCTACATCGGCATGGACCACTTCGCGCGCCCCGATGACGAACTGGCGGTGGCCCAGCGCGAGGGCACCCTGTATCGCAATTTCCAGGGCTACTCCACTCATGCCGACTGCGACCTGGTCGCCATGGGTGCGACCTCGATCAGCAAGGTGGGGGACAGCTACAGTCAGAATCTGAAGGGGCTGGAAGATTATTATGCCGCGCTGGAGGCCGGCAGACTGCCCGTGTTCCGGGGTGTTGTCCTGACTGCCGATGACCGCCTGCGGCGGGAGGTGATCACCCGGCTGATCTGCAACTTCGAACTGGACTTCGCCGACATCGAGGCCGCTTACGGTATCGACTTCGCAGACTATTTCGCCGATGCCCTGGAGCGCCTGCAGCCGATGCAGGCCGACGGCCTGCTGGTCGTCAACGCCGACGGCATCCAGGTGCAACCCCGTGGCCGGCTGCTGATCCGCAACATCTGCATGGTGTTCGATCGCTATCTGGGCAGCGACAGCCCGCAGCGGTTCTCTAAGGTGATCTAGCCCGCATATTGCACCAGGGCGGAAGCGGGCGGCAGGCAACTTGTTGTGTTGGCAAGCAATGAGCCGGGTTTTTTGCCCATGGCCCGGAGTACGATTTGTGCCCGCCCGCATCCTGCTGCGGCCCTGGCGGATTTTTTTCGCTCGGCCTCGGGGGCGCTTCACTCAAGCCGTAGCGACGGCTACGGCTTGAGCGCCAGCCCTCCCCGAGCCCGGCTGCAAATCCGCCATCATCCGCAGCCCCTGGTGCAACATGCGGGCTAGCAGCCTGTTGGACATTTTGCTCCTGGCGATGGCTGGAAATGGGCGCTTTGTCGGTAGCTAGGTGTTTCGCATTTCCGTGGCCTGAGGCGATTCTCCGGGCTTGCAAAGCCCCCGAATGGCTGAACACCGTTCTGCACAAAATTCACGCAGCCACCGCCCCAGGGCCGGCGGCACCGCATCCACCGTCGCCACCAGTTCCCGACGGTCGCTGGCCGCATTGGTCAGCCGCGCCCCCACGATCAGCTGGCTACCATCGGTGCTCACCGCCACCTGCCCGTTGTAGCTCTGACGATATTCGCTTCCCTTGCTCTTGCGCATCAGCGCCTAATCCGGGTCTGTGAGATTGATCTGCCGATCCCTTACTGAATCCAAAGGGTAATTCCTAACTATTTCGGACCAGAATTGGCTCAATTTCAGTGATGGAGACCCGCTTCATGAGCTGTAAAACAAGGGGTAAGAGGTCCTCATCGCGGTGATTGAACCGGAACGAAACTTCAC
>NZ_JALTON010000035.1 GCF_027000115.1 Thiohalobacter sp.
ATTCGAATACTCTGAAGTCCTCACCGAGAGGTCAGGTTTCGATGAACGAGAAGGTCGCCTCCAAATCGTCTGCCGACATCGAGGACGTCCTCTACCAGAAGCGCCAGAAGATCTACCCGCGCGAGGTGCACGGTGTGTTTGCGCGTCTGCGCACGCTCGCGGTGTTCGCGCTGCTCGGCCTCTATTACGTCCTCCCCTGGATCGACTATGACGGTCACCAGTCGGTGCTGTTCGACCTGCCGGCGCGCAAGTTCTACATCTTCGGACTGACCTTCTGGCCCCAGGACTTCATCTATCTCGCCTGGCTGCTGGTCATCGCAGCCCTGTCGTTGTTCTTCTTCACCTCGCTCGCCGGGCGGCTGTGGTGCGGCTATGCCTGCCCGCAGACGGTGTGGACCGAAGTGTTCATGTGGATGGAGCGCCGGATCGAGGGCGACCGGCCGAAGCAGATGAAGCTCGACCGCATGCCCTGGAACGCCACCAAGCTGCGGATCAAGGCCACCAAGCATGCCGCCTGGCTGGCCTTTGCGGCCTGGACCGGCCTCACCTTCGTGGGCTTCTTCACGCCCATCAAGGAACTCGGCGCCAACCTGCTCAACCTCAGCCTGGGCCCCTGGGAGACCTTCTGGATCATCTTCTATGGCTTCGCCACCTACGGCAATGCCGGCTGGCTGCGCGAGCAGGTCTGCATCTACATGTGTCCCTACGCGCGCTTCCAGAGCGCCATGTTCGATGCCGACACCCTGATCATTTCCTACGACGAGAAGCGTGGGGAACCGCGCGGTTCGCGCAAGCGGGGCGTGAACCCCCGGGAACTGGGGCTGGGCGACTGCATCGACTGCACCCTGTGCGTGCAAGTGTGCCCGACCGGTATCGACATCCGCGACGGGCTGCAGTACCAGTGTATCGGCTGCGCGGCCTGCATCGATGTCTGCAACGAGGTGATGGACAAGATGGGCTACGAAAAGGGGCTCATCCGCTACACCACCGAGAACCTGATGGCCGGCAAGGGCCTTCATGTCATCCGTCCGCGCACCATCTTCTATGCGCTGGTGCTGCTGGCCCTGAGCGCCGGGTTGATCTGGTCCATTGCCAGTCGGATACCGGTTGAACTGGACATCATCCGCGATCGCAATTCGCTGTATCGCGAAACTGCAATGGGACTGGTTGAAAACATCTACACCCTGAAGATCATCAACAAGGATGAACGGCCACACGAATACCGGCTGACCATCGATGGCCTGTCGGGTGCCGAGCTCGACCTGGGCCGCGAGACGCTTCGGGTGCCCGCCGGCGAGGTGCTCGGCCTGCCGGTTCGGGTACGCATCGACCCGGTCAACCTGAAACAGCCCAGCAGCGAGATCCGCTTCACCCTGGAAGCGGTCGATGACCCGGATATCCGGACCACCCAGACCGGCCGTTTCCTCGGCCCGGTCGGCGGCTGAGGAGGATGCCATGAATGCCACGCCCGAATCCCTGCGCCCCGCACGCCCCTGGTATCGCCAGTTCTGGCCCTGGTTCCTGATCGCCCTCCCCGCCTCGGCGGTGATTGGTGGCCTGATCACCATATTCGTCGCGGTGGAGAACCGAGACGGCCTGGTGGTGGACGACTACTACAAGGAGGGCCTCGCCATCAACGTCCAGCTCGATCGCGAACGCAGGGCGGCCGAACTGGGACTGGCGGCACTGGTGCGGCATCATCCCGCACAGCGGCAACTGGAGGTGTTCCTGGAAGGGGCGCCCGCGGTGCTGGCGGAACTGGATCGCCTGGAGCTGTGGCTGGCCCACCCCACCCGCGCCAACAAGGATCGGCATATCCAGATGGCTCGCGTGGCACCGGGGCACTATGTCAGCGAGCTCAGGGCAATGGCGCCGGGCCGCTGGCATCTGATACTGAGTTCCCCCGAGGGGGACTGGCGCTTGACGGGGCGACTGGATCTGACGCATGGTGGACAGACGCGGATCACCCCAAGCGATTGATTAGATTATCATAATGTTCTGATGGGGTCGCCGCGACGGGCAGCAGAGGAGGATCGTGATGCAGGAAACCCCGCTCATCCAACGTGTCGTGGCCATCCTGTGGCCCTCTTTCCTGGTCGGTGGCGCCGCCACGGCGCTGTTCTTCACCGCCTTCGATCCGGTTCATCTGTTCGAGGGCACCGCGCTTGCAGGCATCTCCCGACTCGGCGGCTATACCCTGGGCTTCTTCGCCTTCTGGCTGCTCGGGGTGCTGAGCAGCGGGCTCACCTGCTATTTCCAGCAACCCTGCGACCGGGTCGGTGGCAACGGCCGCCCGGGCCGCCTGCGCCGCGAAGGCCGGGACGACCAAGACCTGCGCAAGGTGGTCTGACCAGGCTGCCGCGTTCGGCGGATTCCGTGGCGTTCTTCGCCCGTCGGTGGCCCGAGATCAGACCTGCAGCCAGAAGGTCACCGGGCCGTCGTTGACCAGTTCCACCGCCATGTGGGCACCAAAGCGTCCGGCGCCGACCGGTGCATGTTCCGCCCGGGCCCGTTCCAGCAGATATTCGAACCAGCGCCGCCCCTCTTCCGGCGCCGCCGCCGGCGTGAAGCTGGGTCGCATGCCCTTTCGGGTATCGGCGGCCAGGGTGAACTGGGGCACCAGCAACAGGCCCCCACCCGTGTCACGCAGACTCCGGTTCATCCGTCCCTCGGCATCCTCGAACACCCGGTAGCCCAGCAGCCGCTCCAGCAGCCGGTCGGCCTGGGCCGCGCCGTCGTCGCGCTCGATGCCTACCAGCACCAGCAGGCCGGCATCGATGGCCGCCACGGTTTCACCCTCCACCCGCACCGCGGCGCGCGTCACCCTCTGCAGCAGTCCGATCATGCGTTTCAGCCCAGGCGGGCAGCGAACTCGTCGGTGGCCTGCACCAGGGCGCTGGCGATACCCGATTCGGCAGCGGCATGACCGGCATCGGGAATAACCATCAGCTCTGCCTGCGGCCAGGCGCGATGCAGTTCGTGGGACTGTTCCAGGGGGCAGACGCAGTCGTAACGACCATGGACGATCACCCCGGGGATGTCGCGCAGGCGACCGGCATCGCGCAGGATCTGGTTGGGCTCCAGAAAGGCATCGTGCATGAAGTAGTGACACTCGATGCGGGCCAGGCTCAGTGCCGTGTAGGGGTCTGCGAAGTGATTCAGCACGGCACGGTTGGGCAGCAGGCTGGCCGTCCGCGCCTCCCACAGCGACCACGCCTTGGCAGCCGCCATGCGTTCCACTTCATTGTCGCCGGTCAGGCGACGATGGTAGGCCGCAATCAGCCGGTCGCGCTCGTCCTCGGGAATGGGCGCAAGAAAATCCTGCCAGTAGTCGGGAAACAGGTGCGAGGCACCGTCCTGGTAGAACCAGTGCAGATCGCGCGGCCGGCAGAGGAAGATGCCGCGCAGCACCAGGCCCAGCACCCGTTCCGGCCAGGTTTCGGCGTAGACCAGGGCCAGGGTCGAGCCCCAGGATCCGCCGAACAGCAACCAGCGATCGATACCCAGCGTCTCGCGGATCTGCTCCATGTCGGCGAGCAGGTGCGCCGTGGTGTTGTTGGTCAGTTCGGCGTGAGGCGTGGACTTGCCGGCACCGCGCTGGTCGAACAGCACGATGCGGTAGCGGGCGGGATCGAAGAACTGCCGATGCCAGGGCTCGATACCGCCGCCGGGACCGCCATGCAGGAACAGCACCGGAATCCCGGCGGGATTGCCGCACTCCTCCACGTGCAGCCGGTGCAGGTCATCGACGGCGAGTGTGTGCTGGACGTAGGGGCGGATTTCCGGGTACAGGGCTTCCATTCGGCATGTCCTTGCAGGGCGCGTGTGCGAATCGGCTTACAAAGATTTCATACCCGGGCGACTACAGCAAGGCGACAGGGAATGTCACCATTTTGCCGGCGCTGCCGCCAGTTCCGGGGACAAGACGAACGGCGACAGTCGCGACAACCCGGCTGCGACCCGCTCGTCACGCCAAGGGAGGAACCGTTCGGGACAACCTCGTAGCCGGGATCCAGGGACGGATTACGATCGCCTTCCAGCCCAGTGGCAATCGGCCCGATCACCGATCGGGCATTTTTTTGTCCGGCACGCGCCGCCCACGCACCCGCGTCCATGGTTCTGTTCGGAGTGGACTTCAGGGTTGAAAGAACGGGCTGGCCACGGAATCCACTGCATCCACGGAAAGAAAGACTGTCAAAGCGCACGTCACAGCAGGATCGGCGGCCGCCGCAGCCCGCCCTCCCTCACGCCTGACTCGCGACTTCCCCCGCATCCCTCAAACAGAAAGGCCCCGCCGAAGCGGGGCCTTTCTGGGTGGGAAGCACCCGCCTCAGATGAACAGGCACACGTCCGA
>NZ_JALTON010000036.1 GCF_027000115.1 Thiohalobacter sp.
TGCTTCACTCAAGCCGTAGCGACGGCTACGGCTTTCGTTCCAGCCCTCCCCGAGCCCGGCTGCAAATCCGCCATCATCCGCAGCCCCTGGTGCAATATGCGGGCTAGCCCGGGCGCAAATCTGCCATCATCCGCGGCGCCTGGTGCAATGTGCGACCTGAACTTCCGTGGGTTCAGTGGATCCCGTGGCCATCCCCGCCCGTGGGCAAACGGAAACCGCCGGATCGCCCTGCGCGCACACTCAGTGCAGGCGCTTGTCCTCTGCGGCCGGCTCGCCCGTGGGGGTCGCGGGCTCGACCTCCGGCACGTGCGGCGCGTCGCCCAGCGCCTCCTCGCCGGCCGTTGCCTGCGGCTCGTCCCCCGCGGCCGCCGTCCCGGTGGTCGCGTCGGATTCGGCGGTCTCGCCTTCGGGCGCCGGCGTCTCGGCGGCGTCGGCGACCAGCCGTTCCCGTGCTGGCGCATCGAAGCTGAGCGCCGGGGCTGCTTCGGGACAGAGTTCGGCGGCGCTGGTGGCCAGGTGCCGGTAGACGGCGCGGTAGCGCTCGGTCATGTCCTCGAACAGCTCCGCGGTCTGCTGGAAGTGCTCGTTGACCCGACCGCGATAGGCCTCCAGCGCCTCCCGGGTCTCGGCCAGCTCCTTTTCCAGCGCCTGCACGCGCTGGCTGTCCCGCGGCAGGAACAGGAAGCCGATCAGGAAGCCTGCCGCCATACCGAATGCGAACAGGATGATGCCCAGGCCCCAGAGCCAGGCGTTGCTGTCTTCGAACATCGTCGTTCCCCGCGCAGATGGAAATGATGAGGCAGTATAGGGCGGAATCCCCCCGCGGCGGGAGGATGCAGGTCAAGGCCTTGCAAATTTTTTCGCCTCGGGGGGATCAGCCGCGCAGACGCCGGCGCACCGCGTCCGGGACCGGCTCCAGCAGCTCGCCCTCGGGGCCGAGTGCGGGGTAGGGCAGCCCCAGTGCCCGGTAACGGGCCGCCAGCCGCGGGTAGCCCCATTCGAACAGCAGCCGCCGGTAGCGCTCGGGATCCAGCCGGCAGCGATCGTACAGCCCGGCCACCTGCCGCTGGCGCTGCGCCTCGTAGAGCAGCACCGCCGCTGCCACGGACACGTTCAGCGAAGCCACCATGCCGACCATGGGAATGGTCACCTCGCCATCCACGCAGGCCAGCGCCGCCTCGCTGACGCCGTACTTCTCCGTGCCCAGCAGCAGGGCCGTGGGGCGGGTGTAGTCGGGGCTGCGGAAATCCTGCGCGCGGTCGGAGAGATGGGCGGCCAGCACCTGGAAGCCGCGCCGCTGCAGACCGGCGATGGCCGTGGGCGCATCGGCGTGGTTGTGCACCTCCACCCACTTCTCGCTGCCGGATGCCGCTCCCTTGCGTGGCCGGTAGGGCCGGTCCGGCGCCACCGCGTGCAGCTCCAGCACGCCCACTGCGTCGCAGCTGCGCTGGATGGCGGACAGGTTGTGCGGCTTGTGCACCCCTTCCATGATGACCGTCAGATCGGGCTGGCGGCGGTCCAGGGTGCGGCTGATGCGCTGAAAGCGTTCGGGGGTCATGGCCGCGCATGGTACCGGGTGCGTGCCGGTCTTCAAAATGACGCTGGCAATTCCGCTTTCATTGGGTAAGATTGCCTGCCAGTGGGCGCCGTCACTCGCGGACGGGTGGCCGCAGGGAGCAGGGAGCCATGGGACGGCAATTGGCCAGCGACAGGATACTGGTAGTCGACGACTTTCCCAGCATGCGCATGTCGATCCGGCGCATGCTGCGGGAACTGGGCGCGGAGCAGGTGGATCTCGCCGCCAATGGCGAGGAGGCCATCAAGGTCCTGCGGCGCACGCCCTACGACATCATTCTCTGCGACTACAACCTCGGCGAGGGCAAGGACGGCCAGCAGGTGCTGGAGGAAGGCCGCCACATGGGCCTGATTCCGCCCGCGGCGGTGTTCGTGATGATCACTGCCGAAACCTCTGCCCGCTTCGTGCTCGGTGCCCTCGAGTACCAGCCCGACGACTACATCGCCAAGCCCTTCACCAAGGAACTGCTGGCGCTGCGGCTGAAGAAGCTCACCGAGCGCGCGGAGGCCCTGCGCGACATCCAGGAGGCCATCGGCCGCGAGGAATATCTCGCCGCCATCGAGCTGTGCGAGCAGCGGCTGGCAGAGAAGGGCAAGTACCTGGCCGAGGTCGCGCGACTGCTGGGCGAGCTGTACCTGCGGGTCGGCGACTACTCGCGTGCGGTCACCACCTACGAGAAGATCCTCAACCGTCGCAGTTTTCACTGGGCCCGCTTCGGACTGGCCAAGGCCTTCCACTTCCTCGGCGAGCATGCGCGCGCGGCCAACCTGTTCGAGGAGCTGCTCGCCGACAATCGCAACTTCATCGAGGCCTACGACTGGCTAGCCCGCGCCCGGCTGGCGGCCGGCGATGGCCGGCGGGCGCAGGAAGTCCTGGCCCAGGCGCTGGCCCTGTCGTCGAAGTCGGTCGGTCGCCAGCGCGAACTGGGGCGGGTGGCGCTCACCAACGAGGACCTGGAGACCGCCGAGCGGGCCTTCCGCGCCGCCATCCGCGAGGGCGAGCATTCCGCGCTCAAGCAGGCCGAGGAATACACCTCGCTGACTGATATCCTGATGCAGACCAAACGCAGCCAGAAGGCGCTGACCAATCTGAAGAAGGCGCGCGAGGCCTTCCGCGAGCGGCCCGACGACCAGGTGCAGGTGCTGGCCAGTTCGGCCGAGGTGCTGGAGGCCCAGGGCAAGCACGAGGAGGCAGCGCAGATGCTGCAGCAGGCCAGCCAGCTCTACCGCACCCGGGCCAGCGAAATCGGCGAGGCCCGCTCGCTCAAGCTGGCGCGCACCGCGCTCGCCTTTGGCGACGAAGGTCTGGCCAGGACCGTGCTCGGCGCCCTGGTGCGCAACAACCACGACGAGCCCGAGTATCTGGACAAGGCACGTGCGCTGCTGGAAGCGGCCGGTGCCGGTTTCGATGTCGACGAGCTGATCGACGGTTCGGCCGAGGAGATGCGCGCGCTCAATGCCCGCGGCATCGAACTCGCCGAGCAAGGCGACCTGGCCGCGGCCATGGCCCTGTTCGAGGAGGCCGCGGAAGGTGCGCCGAGCAACCGCTCCTTCAACCTCAATGCCGCCCAGGTGATGCATCCAGATGATGCAGAAGGAGGGCGTCAGCGAATCGCTGCTGTACAAGGCACGCCAGTACCTGGAACGGGTGGCGCGTGCCGGCAAGACCGACGACCGCCACAAGCAGCTCACCCGCATGTACCAGGACCTGCGCAACGGCCGTGTGCCGGCCGGGGAGACCGGAGATGAGTGAACCCGATGCCCGAGACCAGTTCGATGCCGTGCTGGCACTGACCATTCACGACATCAAGAATTCGCTGGTGCTGCTGCTCGATCGTCTCGACGGTGGCGCCCTGTGCGCGGAGGAACAGGACAGCGCCTCGACCTTCAAATACGAGATCCGTCGCATCAACAACAACCTGGTGCGCCTGCTGGGCGTGTACAAGCTGGGCGCGGACCGCTATGCGCCGCAGATGGACGAATACGAGGTCGGCGAACTGCTGGAGGAACTGGTTGCCGAGTATCAGGCGCTGCTCGCGAACAAGGGGCTGGCCATCGAACTCGATTGCGACGCCGACCTCTGGGGGCGTTTCGATCGCGGGCTGCTGTTCAGCGTGATCGAGAATGCCATCAACAACGCGGCCCGCTATTCCCACAGCCGGGTGCGCATCGAGGCAGCACGCGAAAAGGGCTATCTGCGGATCCGGGTGCTGGACGACGGCGAGGGCTATCCCGAGTGGATGCTGGAACAGTGCGAGCGTATCAAGGATGCCGCCGGTATCGATTCGGGCAGCGGCACCACCGGCCTGGGGCTGTACTTTTCCTGGGTGGTGGCACGTCTGCACGAGCGCGACGGGCGCCACGGCCACATCCGTCTCGCCAACGACACCGAACTTGGCGGCAGCTGCTTCGAGATCGCCCTGCCGGACGGTGACTGAGCCCCTCCCGCGCGGAATTGACCCGGATCAAGGGTTACAATCGACAACCGGTCTATTCATCGCATGCAGGGCCGTCTCAGGGCGGCCCCTTCATGTCGGCAGGGGACAGGCAATGCAACTGATTCCGGATTCGGTTCTGGGCTGGCTCGGCATCGAGGAGGAGACCGCCGGCCATCGCGAAAAACTGTTGTCCGGGCTGGGCGGCGCGCTGGGCATTTTCGCCATCCTGGTGGTCAGTGCCCAGCTGGTCGGCGGCCGCGGCCTGCCGCTGATCGTTGCTTCCATGGGCGCGTCGGCGGTGCTGCTGTTCGCCGCGCCGCACGGCAAGTTCTCCCAGCCCTGGAACCTCATCGGCGGCCATCTGATCTCCGCTTGCATCGGTGTGACCGCCGCGCGCTGGCTGCCCTATCTGCCGCTGGCCGCGGCCCTCGCGGTGGGCGGTGCCATCACCGCCATGTACTACGCCCGCTGCATCCATCCACCCGGTGGCGCCAGCGCGCTGGTGGCGGTGGTCGGCGGCGACGCCATCCACCAGCTCGGCTACCAGTACCTGCTCACCCCGGTCGGCCTGGACGTGCTGGTGATCCTGTCGGTCGCCATCCTCTTCAACCTGCCGCTGACCTGGCGCCGCTATCCCGTGGCCTGGGCGCCGCACCGGCGCATGTCCGGTGCGCCGGCCGAGTCGCGGCTGCGCAGCGAGGACATCGGCCACGCCCTGCGTCGGCTGGGGTCCTACATCGACGTCACCGAGGAAGATCTCGAGACCATCTTCACCTATGCAGCCGAGCACCGGGCCAGCGAACACCTGGACCCGGCGCAGATCCGGGTCGGTGCCTTCTATTCCAACGGTGCCTTCGGTGCCGACTGGTCGGTGCGCCAGGTGGTGGATGCCGCGGATTCCGATGCCGGGGACGCGCTTGTGATCTACAAGGTCGTCGCCGGCGCCGGCCGCCGTACCACCGGCGCCACCACCCGGGGCGAGTTCGCGCGCTGGGCGCGCTACGAGGTCGTTCGCAACGAGAATTCCTGGCAGCGGGTGGACACGCCGCCGGCCTGAACGATCGTCAGCTGTTAGGTTGCGGCGAAGGCCTCGATGTTGGCCGCGACCTGATCCACCAGCCGCTGGCGTGCCTCGCGGCTGGCCCAGGCGACATGCGGGGTGAGGATCAGGTTGGGGATGTCTGTCGCCAGCAGCGGGTTGTCCCGCGGCGGCGGCTCCTCCGACAGCACGTCCACGCCGGCCCCGGCGATCACGCCCTCGCGCAATGCCTGCGCCAGTGCCACTTCGTCGACGATGCCGCCGCGAGCGGTGTTGATCAGCAGGGCATGCGGCTGCATCAGCCTGAGTTCGCGGCGGCCGATCAGGCCGCGGGTGGCCTCGGTCAGCGGGCAGTGCAGGCTGACCACGTCGGAGCGTTCGAGCAGGGTATCCAGCGGCAGGCGGCCGGGGCGATCATCGCGGCCGCCGGGGCGCCGCGCCTTGAGCACCTTCATGCCGAAGGCTTCGCCGATGCGTGCAACTGCACGCCCCAGGTCACCGTAACCCACGATACCCAGCCGGCGTCCGGCCAGTTCGGTCATCGGATGGTCCAGGATGCAGAAATCAGGATGGTCCGGCCAGCGCGTCAGCGCCGCCTGCCGGTGTTCCGCGAGCCGCCGCTTCAGGGCCAGGATCAGCGCGAACACATGCTCGGCCACCGACTGCGAGGCATAGTTGCGCACGTTGCGTACCGCGATGCCACGCGCCTCGGCCGCAGCCAGGTCGATGTTGTTCATGCCGGTTGCGGCCACGCAGATCAGTCGCAGCCGTGGCGCCGCATCCAGCCTGGCTGCGTCCAGCACCACCTTGTTGGTCACCACCACGTCGGCGGCACCGATGCGTGCCGCGGTCTGTTCCGGTTTCGTGTGCAGGTGCCAGTCCCAGTGGGGCAAGGCTGCCTTCAGTCGTCCCAGGTCGAGGTCGGCGGGGTGCAGGGAGTCGAGATCCAGCATCACGCCATGATGCAGCCGTCCCCAGCTCATGCGGTTTCCGGTCCGCGCATTGCATCGAGCCGGCTGACCAGTACCGCGGCCGTGGCCGCGAACAGGAAACCGGGCAGGAGTTCGTACAGGTCGAACCAGCCGCCTTCGAGACGGGACCAGACGATGACCGTGACCCCGCCGACGAGCATGCCGGCAAGGGCGCCGCTGCCGGTAAGGCTGCGCCAGTAGAGTGCCAGCAGCAGCACCGGCCCGAAGGTTGCGCCGAAGCCGGCCCAGGCATGGCCCACCAGTTCCAGTACCCGGCTGCCGGGCGTGAGCGCCATCCAGGCCGCCACTGCCGCGATCACCAGCACCGCCAGTCGCCCGACCCAGACCAGCTCGGTGGCGGGCGCATCGGGCCGCAGGCCCAGTCGATAGGTGTCGTTGCTGACCGCCGCCGCGGCGACCAGCAACTGGGAGTCGGCGGTGCTCATGATGGCAGCGAGGATGGCGGCGAGCAGGATGCCGGCGATCAGGGGATGGAACAGGGCCCCGACCAGGTGCATGAATACGCGCTCGGTGTCGGCGCCATCGAGCGGGGGTTGCAGGTAGCCGATGGCGGCCCAGCCGACACAGAGCGCGCCGCAGAGGGTCAGCGCCACCCAGCCGACGGCGATGCGTCGGGCCGGTCCGATCTCGCGCGGATCGCGGATGGCCATGAAGCGCGCCAGGATGTGGGGCTGGCCGAAGTAGCCCAGCCCCCAGGCGAGCAGCGACGCGAGGGCGATGAAACCGAGCGGCTGGCCGTTGCGGTCGGTCCAGGGGTCGAGCAGGGCGGGATCGACCGCCGCCATGGCGGCCCGGGACGCTTCCAGTCCGCCTCCGGCATCCAGCGCCGCCACCGGCACCACCAGCAGCGCCGCGCCCATCAGCAGGCCCTGCACCACGTCGGTCCAGGACACGGCAAGGAAGCCGCCGAACAGGGTGTAGGCGGCGACCGCCGCAGCCGCCGTGAACACCGCGATGCGGTAGTCCCAGCCGAACACCGTCTCGAACAGCCGGCCGCCGGCGACCAGCCCCGAGCTGGTATAGAAGGTGAAGAAGACAAGAATGAAGCCGGCCGCGATCAGGCGCAGGGCGGTGGCATGGCGATGGAAGCGATGGGCAAGGAAATCTGGCAGGGTGAGGGCGTCATCGAGCGCCTCCGACACCCGGCGCAGGGGTTCTGCCATCAAGCGCCAGTTCAGCCAGGTACCGACCAGCAGGCCGAGCGCGATCCAGCCCGCCTCCAGTCCGGCGGCATAGGCGTAGCCGGGCAGGCCCAGCATGAGCCAGCCGCTCATGTCCGAGGCCTCGGCGCTCAGGGCGGTGACCCAGCGTCCGAGGCGGCGGCCGCCGAGCAGGTAGTCGGAGAGGTCGCGGGTACGGCGCCAGGCCACCCAGCCCAGTGCCAGCATGGCGAGAATGTAGGCCACGAACACCAGGTGAACGGCGGTGCCTGCCTCGATCATCGCAAGACCTCCCGTGCCCGCCACAGGCCGATCAGGGTCTTGGCGTCGCGCAGGGTGCCGTCCGCCGCCCAGGCCAGCGCCAGCCCGAAATCGATCCAGTGTACCTCGATGGCCTCGTGGGCCTCGTGGCGGGTGGCGGTGGACGCAAGGTCGCGGGCGAGGTAGAGGTGGATCACCTCGTCACAGAAGCCGGGCGTGGTCAGGCAGTCGCCCAGCGGGGTCCAGTCGCGCGCGGTGACGCCCGCCTCTTCGGCCAGTTCCCGGGCGGCGGTCTGCGCCGGTGCCTCGCGGGCCTCCAGCTTGCCGGCCGGCAGCTCCCACAGCCAGCCGCCGCCGGCATGGCGATACTGGCGCAACAGGCAGACGCGGCCGTTGGCATCCAGCGTCACCACTGCGGCGCCGCCCGGATGGCGGACGACTTCGAGTTCCAGCCGTTCGCCGTTGGGCAGGGTGACCGGCTCGATGCCGAGGTCGACCAGGCGGCCGTGATGCAGGGTCTTGCGTTCCGGCGGTGCCATCGCCTCGCTACCCGCGGGGCACGCAATCGTAGGCCGCGAGCAATTGGCCGCAACCTTCCGGCGCATGCGCGTCGTAGTACAGGCTGCGCAGCACCAGTGACTGCGGTGGCACCAGTTCCGAGCCCCAGGTCAGGGTATCGAAGTCCTCGCCGCCGAGCAGGCGATGGGCAAGCGTCAGATACAGCCGGTCCAGCGCGCCGTCCCGTACCAGGGTGTGGAACACCGAGGAGCCGGCGATGGCATAGGCGCTGCGGTAGCCCAGCTCGCCGAGGCGGCGCACCATGGTATCTCCGGAAACGTTGCGTCCCTCGCCGGCGAAATGCACCGACACGCCCAGTGCCTCCAGCGCGGCGACCCGAGCCGGGTCCGCATCCGGCCCCGTGAACAGATGCAGCCTGCGTTCGCGGTAGGCCGCGATGGCGTCGGCGGGGATGTCGAGGCTGGCGCTGATGATGGCGACATCCGGCTGGGGCTCGAGCCCCTGGTCGATGCGCCAGGCGCGCAGGTCGGCAAAGGCCTCGTCGGCGCCCACCGGCAGCGTGTCCTGGGCCTCGCCGCGGGCAAACTGGCGATAGTAGCGGGCACTGGTGACGAGGATGTCCGCACGCGCCCCCAGTTCCTGGTACAGGCGCCAGTCCCGCGGGTTGGCAATGGCCTCGGGCACGGCATGGGTTTCGCGATGCGGGCGGGCGATGCCGATGCGGCCGTCCAGGCTGGAGACGAAGTTGGCATAGACGAAGGGTCGCCCCGCTGACTGCGCGGCCGGCGGCAGATCCTCGCCGAGATAGGTGCCTTCCAGCGGGCGTTCACCCGCTTCCGGAAAGAGTTTCAACAGGGTCTTGCTCATGGACAAGGATCGTTCATCGGTCGCTCATGCGCCGCATGCCCGCTGCGCCAGCCCGCATATTGCACCAAGGCGGAAGCGGGTGGTAGGCCGTCATCCCGCCTTCAAAAAAAACGGGCCGGGAATCTTCCCGGCCCGTTTCAGGGGATGGCGATTCTCCTTCAGGTTCAGGCTGCGCTGCGCGCGAGTCCGAAGGGCTTGTCGCCGGAACCGCTGTCGCCGCTGCGCTGCCCGGCCACGGCCTCGGCGAGGCTGATGCCGTCGAGATAATTGAAGATGCGGTGACTGAGCTGGTCCCAGGCACGCAGCGAATCCGGCCGCTCCTCGGGGATGGCCGCGGGGTCGGGCGCGGTGGCGCTGCGTTCGATGGACTCGTCGACGGCACGCAGCACGTCGGCGATGCTGATCTCGCTCGGCGGCCGGCGCAGGCAGTAACCGCCGCCCGGTCCGCGCAGCCCGGTCACCAGCCCGTGCTTGCGCAGCTGCGCGAACAGCTGTTCCAGGTAGGAAACGGAGATGGACTGCTCGGCGGAAATGTCCGCCAGGGTGACCGGACCCTGCTTGTGGCGCAGGGCCAGTTCCAGCATGGCGGTGACGGCGTAGCGTCCCTTGGTTGAAAGTTTCATGGTCGTTACCTCTTTACGCTGTATCCCAATCGGGGGTGTCGGGTGCCATGTGCCGGCTAATTTCCGACTGGCATGGTCAGGAATCCTAGGGTTCTTGACCGCAACAGTCAAGAATACAGATGTCCGTTTTTGCGCCCCGTTTTCCCCGGCCCGCGGTTCGGGGGCAGAAAACCCCATGAATACAATGGAGTAAGGTGGGGAGCACTTTTTAACGAAGAGGGCTGGACAGGGTTCCCGGATTGCCCTTCAGGCCACCTGACGGGCGAGGTCGTCGAGTTCGGGGGCCTCTTCGGCAACCAGCTCGGCGGTGATCGCCCCTACCCGGCGGGCACTGAGCCCCAGCATTTCCAGACTGAAGCCCGGGATGGCCTCCCGGTCGTCGATGCCGATGCCTTCCGCGGCGAGTGCCCGGTTGGCGATCAGTACCAGCTGGGCATACAGGGCGTGATCGCCCCAGAAGTCGGGGTCGTGGTGGTGGCAGGCAGCGGCCCGCAGTTCCCCTGGAAGTCCCCAGGCCGTCATCAGCCAGCCGCCGACCTGGGCATGACTGACACCGAGCGCATGCTGTTCCAGTTGCGGCAGATCCAGATGCGGGTTGGCCAGCAGATAGCGATTCAGCAGGAAGAACTCGGCCTGGAAGGCCTCGCCCAGCAGCAGAATGCCGATGTTGTGCAGCAGCCCGGCGAGATAGGCCGTGCCGCGACGTACCGCGAGATCGCTGGGCATTGCCCGCGCCAGCCGTTCGGCCAGCGTTGCGCAGTAGACGGAGTGGCGCCAGAAGGCATTCAGGCCCAGTGGTCCGTCTGCCGGGATACGCAGGGTGTGTCCCACCGCGATGCCGAGCGCCAGGTTCATCACGAAGTCGAAACCCAGCACGCGGGCGATCGCGCTCTTGACGTCCCGGATCTGGCGAGGAAAGCCGTACAGGGGCGAGTTGGCATAGCGCATCACCCGGGCTGCCAGCGGTGCGTCCTGTTCGATCACCCGGGCCAGTTCCAGGGCGCCGGCGTTCGGATTGCGGGAAAGCTCCAGAATCTGCGCTGCGGTCGCCGGCAGCGGGGGCAGGTCGTGGAAGGATTCGAGGGTGCGCCGGACGCGCGCCGGCGTCAGGCGCTCGATCTGCCGGCCAAGTTCGCGTTCCGGGTCGGACTGCTGCAGGGTGTCCAGCGGCACGCCGATGTCAGCGGCTCGTGTGCCCGGGTTCAGGCGCAGGAATTCCGCGGGATCCATGGCCAGCAGCGTGTCGTGGCTGCCCGGTTCGAGGAAGAGTTGGGGCTGGTCCAGCAGGCTGCGGTCCACCACCGCTTCCAGGCCGTAGGCGGCGGGGAAGGGCGGACAGCAGTTCGGCTCACAGTCATGAAAGATGGTATAGGTGCGCGCGGCGGGAATCGGTTCCAGGTCGCGGCCCAGCCGCTGACACAGGCTGGAAAAGTCGAGCAGCCGGTCATGGCCGAGGATGGCCATTACCAGGCCTCTGGCATCGGCCAGCACCACTGCGCGGACCAGGCGGTTGCCGGGTACGGCGGCCGCTTCGGCGGCCTGGGCCAGGCTCTCGGTGCGCAGGTGACGGATCTCGTGCCAGAGGGCGCCGTGGTCGTCCAGATGGCGCTGGATGGAACTCGGGATCATGTTTGCCGCCTCCGTCGCTGCGGTCGGGTTCTCCCGGCCCAGCAAGATCAGGGCCAGAACCGTCTGTCGCGCGGTGGATCCCGAATAAGCGTTGTGAAATCAAAAGGGTGCGTCGGTGGTGACGGGTGGGGCACGCCCTGCGCCGTGCGCCGCCTGTTGCATTCCCTGACAGTTGGAGCGCAAGCGTCAGAATTTTGTTGGTATACTGGCCGGACGGAACGTGACGCAGAGGGGGCGTATCCGCATGTCAGTCGAGGAACTCAGCGGCACCGACCGCCGCGCACGGGCCCGGGAACGATTGGCCGCCCTGGTCGCCTCCCGGACCGAAACCCTGGTTCGCTACTCCAGCCTGGCCGGCATCCGGCCCTATACCGCCGAGGACCGCACCGAGACGGAGCTGAAACGCTTCTGTCAGGCCCTGATCGACTATGCCGCGGCGGCGCACTTTCAGCTCTATCGCTACATCGCGGACGGCAAGGAACGACGCCAGGCGGTCCGCGCCATCGCCGAGCAGGTCTATCCGCAGATCGCCGCCAGTACCGATGCCATCCTCGATTTCAACGACCGCTATGACGTCTCCCACCTCGATGACGGCCGGGTGGAAAAGCTGGCCGACGACCTCTCCCGCCTGGGCGAGATCCTCGCCGACCGTATTTCGCTGGAGGACCAGGTGATCGCCGCCTTCGAGCAGCGGCAGGGCAAGCCCTGAGGGGTCAGCCGCGCCTGCTCCCGCGCAGGCGGTCGTAATCCGCGCGCGGCAGCACCCGACCCGGCCAGGGCAACAGTCCCGGCACCCGGCGGCGATAGTCGGCATAGGCCCTGCCCAGTTCCGCCTCCAGCCGGCGTTCCTCCAGCCGGCTCCCCAGCAGCAGATACAGCGTCAGTACCAGCGCCGTAACCAGCAATCCGGCGTGCATGTCGCGTGTCCACAGGATCACCAGCCCCAGGCTGTACCAGGGATGACGCACGTAGCGGTGCAGCGGCGACAGCCCGAGCCGGGGCTGCTCGGGTTCCGGGCGCAGTCCCAGGAATGTCGGCATGTCGTACGCCTTGCTGGCGATCCAGAAACCGATCAGCGCCAGCGCCGCCAGGCCGTTGGCCAGCCAGCCCCAGGCCCCGGTCCAGCGCCACAGCCAGGGTCCCTCCCAGGTGAAGGTCAGCCACAGCGGCGGAATCAGGGCAAGGGTGGCAAACAGGTTGTACAGCAGACGGTAACGGGCCCACAGGCCGGGCAGATGACGACGCACCCCGGCCTTGATCGCCCGGCTGGCCAGCAGGGAATGCAGGGCACCGTAGAGCGCCCAGGCCGTGGCAATGGCGGCCAGCCCCGAAGGCCCCTGCAGGATCATGGCTGCCTCCAAGGTTTAATGTATTCGAATATTCTGATAATATTCGTAACCCATTGAATTTGCCCGGCGCTCTTGAACAAGAGCGCGAAATCCATCTGCAACCGAGGCTTTACCCATGGACCACGGCACCACGTTAACCCAGTTCATCATCGAGGAACAGCGACGCATCCCGGACGCCACCGGCGACTTCACCTCGCTGCTCAACGACATCGTCACCGCCTGCAAGAAGATCGCCTGCGCGGTCAACCGCGGCGGCCTGATCGGCATTCTCGGCTCGGCCGAATCCGAGAACGTGCAGGGCGAGACGCAGAAGAAGCTCGACATCATTTCCAATGATGTCATGGTCAACTCGCTGGAGTGGACCGGTCACCTGGCCGGCATGGCCTCCGAGGAAATGGACGACCCGCTGCCCATCCCCGACCAGTATCCGCGCGGCAAGTACCTCATCCTGTTCGATCCGCTGGACGGTTCCTCCAACATCGACGTCAACGTCTCGGTGGGTACCATCTTTTCCATCCTGCGCGCCCCCGAAGGCTGCGAGAACCCGAGCGTCGAGGACTTCCTTCAGCCCGGCACCGAGCAGGTCTGCGCCGGCTATGCCGTCTATGGTCCGGCCACCATGCTGGTGCTGACCTCCGGTCACGGCGTCAACGGCTTCACCCTGGACCGTTCCATCGGCGAGTTCATCCTCACCCATCCGGACATGAGCATTCCCGCCGATACCCGCGAGTTCGCCATCAACATGTCCAACCAGCGCCACTGGGAGGCCCCGGTCAAGCGCTATGTCGAGGAATGCGTCCAGGGCAAGGAAGGTCCGCGCGGCGAGGACTTCAACATGCGCTGGGTCGCCTCCATGGTGGCCGAGGTGCATCGCATTCTGACCCGTGGCGGCATCTTCATGTACCCGATCGACGAGAAGATCAAGGCCCGGGGGCAGACCGGCAAGCTGCGGCTGATGTACGAGGCCAATCCCATGGGCTTCATCGTCGAGCAGGCCGGCGGCGCCTGCAGCACGGGGCGCGAGCGCATTCTCGAGATCAGGCCCGAGGGCCTGCACCAGCGGGTGCCGGTGATCCTCGGCTCGAAGAACGAGGTCGAGCGCGTGGTGGCCTATCACAGGGAAAGCGACGGCCGGAAGGACGTCGCCTGAGCCACCGACGCCGGTGCGCGTGATGACAACGGGCCGCATCCTTCGGGTGCGGCCCGTTTTTTCTTTCAGGGACGCTCGCCGATGCTCGGAGTTGCCGCTGCCTCGTCGCGTTGTTCGCGGTCGCGGATGATCCAGTAGACGATGCCCAGCGCCACCACCGCGCCCGAGAGGGCGGCAATCTTGCCGGCGGTCAGGGTGGCGGCATCGAGGATGATGAACTTGCGCGACAGCGCCAGCAGCGCGATCAGAATCACGGTGCGTACCTGGATGATGTTGTCGCGGCGCATCGCCACGCGAATGATGGAGTGCTTGAACTCCATCGCGATCAGCAGCGTCATGATCATGCCGAACAGGGTCTGGAAGGCGGCATGGTCGAGCAGGTCCAGCGAGCCGGACAGCACCAGCGAGCCGATCTTGACCACCAGTTGCAGCAGGGCGCCGGCGATGATGAAGGCGATGCAGATGCCCAGGATCAGCGCCACCGTCTGCTCGAAGCGTTCATAGAAGGTCATCACGCCCCAGTAGCGCCGGGTTTCGTCGACTTTAGGATCCTCGATATTCATGGTGATGGTCTCCCGGTGTCCAGATTCAGCTTCGGCCGCGCTGGCGCGGCACGGGACGGTATTCCACGCTGCCCTGGGCGCGCACCGGCTGCGGATACAGGGTCATCAGTTCCATCACCTCCGGCAGCATGTCGGTGCTCACGTTCAGTCCCAGCTCGCGCGCGGTTTCCACCGTGATCGGGTAGTCATGGGTCCAGGTACCGGTGGACATCAGTCGCGCCGTTTCCTTCGCGCGCTCGGCATCCATCGCCGGTACCAGCAGCGACTCGACTGCGGACTGCACCTGCTTCATGGCCTTGCCCGCGACGTCGGCCATGATCAGGGTGCGGTCGTCGATTTCCTCGACGGGCTTCTTGTCCACCACGTTCAGCAGCGAGGCGGCGGGGAATTCTCCGAGCTGCGGATCGACCGGACCCAGTACCGCGTGCGGCGACATCACGATCTCGTCCGCCGCCAGCGCGATCAGGGTGCCGCCGGACATGGCGTAGTGAGGCACGAACACCGTCACCTTGCCCGGGTGCTGCTTGATGGCGCGGGCGATCTGCAGCGAGGCCAGTACCAGCCCGCCGGGCGTGTGCAGGATGAGGTCGATGGGCAGTTCCGGGTCGGTCATGTCGATCGCCCGCAGCACCTCCTCGGAATCCTGCACATCGATGTAGCGCATCAGCGGAAAGCCGAGCAGGCGCATGGTCTCCTGCCGGTGCGCCATCAGGATCACGCGCGAATTGCGCTGCTTCTCGATCTGGGAGATCTTGCGCTGGCGGCTGGACTCCAGCAGCCG